>NZ_KN050724.1:315363-419336 GCF_000745665.1 Burkholderia sp. WP42
TCGGGTGCTTCGGGTGCTTCGGGTGCTTCGGGTGCTTCGGGTGCTTCGGGTGCTTCGGCCGCGTCGAGCGCATCGAGCGCCTCGCCTACTTCGACCACTTCACCCCCTTCGATCTCGACAGACGCTTCGATCACCAAAACCACTTCAACCGACCGCCCCACCGCACCCGCCCTAATCGAACTGACATCCGCCCCGCGCTGCGAAATCGAGCGCGAGATCTGGCTGGTCGTCCACCCGGACGTGCGCCGTTCGCCACGCGTGCAACGCGTCGCCGATGCGATCGCTGAAGCGGTCCGCGACGCGGATGGCCATCTGTAGAGCCGGCGCCGCACGCAGCGCGCCCGCTGACCACCGCCTTTACCGCGCCGCCCGACGGCCGGCATAGTAGCGTTTTCATCCGCCCGCCTTGCCGCCATGCCCGACGCTCCCGCCTGCACCGTCCGCGACGCGACCGATGCCGATCTCGACGCCATTCACGCGATCTATGCGCACCACGTACGCCACAGCGTCGCGTCGTTCGAGGAAGCCCCGCCCGACGTCGCCGAATTGCGCGCACGCCGCGACGCGGTGCTGCGCCACGGCCTGCCCTATCTCGTCGCCGAATGCGACGGCCGCGTGGCCGGCTACGCGTATGCGACGCCGTATCGCACGCGCAGCGCGTACCGCCACACGATCGAGGATTCGATCTACATCGACGACGCGCAGCGCGGCCGCGGCATCGGCCGTGCGCTGCTCGCCGCGCTGATCGCGCGTTGCGAGGCCGGCCCGTGGCGGCAGATGATCGCCGTGATCGCCGACGGCGGCACCGGCGGCTCGACGTCGCTGCATCGCGCATTCGGTTTCGAGCCGGCCGGCGTGCTGAAGGCGGTCGGCTACAAGCATGGCCGCTGGATCGATACCGCGCTGCTGCAACGCGCGCTCGGCGACGGCGCGCGCACGCTCCCCGCGACGCCCGACGCCGGCGCGTCGCGCTAGAATGGCCGCATGCCAAAACAGACTCCCAACACGCCTGACGAGGCCGCAGCGGATTCCCGCAACGAGTACACGGTCGACGAACTCGCGCGCGTATCCGACACGACCGTGCGCAACGTCCGCGCATACCAGGATCGCGGGCTGCTCGCGCCGCCCGAGAAGCGCGGGCGCGTCGGCATCTACGACGACACCCACGTCGCCCGCCTGAAGCTGATCAACCACCTGCTCGCGCGTGGCTACACGCTGTCGAACATCCAGGATCTGATCATGGCGATCGACGAAGGCCACGACCTGCGCTCGATCCTCGGGCTGGAAACCGCGATCGGCGGACGGTGGTCGCACGAACGGCCCAAGACCTACTCGCTGGCCGCGCTCGCCCAGATGTTCGGCCCGCAGACGGCGTCCCAGCTGTCGCGCGTAACCGAGTTCGGGCTGCTCGAACGGCACGGCCTGTCGTTCGTCGCCAAAAGCCCCGCGCTGCTCGAGGCAGCGGCCGCGATGACGAAGGAAGGCATCCCGCCG
Organism: Burkholderia sp. WP42; assembly: GCF_000745665.1. Lineage (NCBI taxonomy): Bacteria > Pseudomonadati > Pseudomonadota > Betaproteobacteria > Burkholderiales > Burkholderiaceae > Burkholderia > Burkholderia sp. WP42. The sequence continues at coordinate 316,858 of NZ_KN050724.1, forward strand.
CGTGAATTACTCGACGTGATCAGCGTCGCGCGACCGCACTTCGATGCGATCGCGCGGCTGCTCGTCGATCTCGTCGTGAAGCGGCTCGACCGCTACGACGAAGGCACGCTGCCGCCGGTCACCGACGTGCCGGCGCTCGTCGACGCCATCTGGCGGCTGCGTCCGCTCGCGGCCGTGTTCGTCGAAGCCGAGACCAACCGCGCGCTCGAGAACGCGGCCAGCGCCTATCTGGGCGGCCGCGTCGCGACGATCCTCGACAAGAAGCTCAGCGACGAAGCCGCGCGACAGGCCGGCGCATCCGCCCGCTCCGAGCACGCCGGCCACTCGCCCAAGAAAGGCAACGGCGACAAAGCATAGGACCGCCGCGGTCATATTCATATCGGCAATGCTTGGTTTGCGGGCCCGGTCGCCCGTGCGACGATTCTTCCAACCGAGCGGCACACGCCGCTTTCCGAAGACGTCTCGCATGGAGTCCGTTCGATGATTCGTTTCACCCGCTGGATCGCCCGCATCGCCGTGACGGCGCTCGCCGTCGCCGCCGCGACATCGGCGCTCGCGCAAGGCAGCGCCGACAAGGTCGTACGCATCGGCTATCAGAAGGCCGGCCTGCTGTCGGTGCTCAAAAGCCAGGGCGCGCTGGAGGCGCGGCTGAAGCCGCTCGGCTACGACGTCCAGTGGTTCGAATTCCCGGCCGGCCCGCAACTGCTCGAGGCGCTGAACGCGAACAGCATCGACTTCGGCTATACGGGCGCACCGCCGCCGGTGTTCGCGCAGGCCGCGGGCGTGCGCTTCGTGTACGTCGCCGCCGAACCGCCGTCGCCGCACAACGAAGCGGTGTTCGTGAAGGCCGATTCGCCGGTTCGCTCGCTGTCCGAATTGCGCGGCAAGAAGGTCGCGCTGCAGAAGGGTTCGAGCGCGAACTATCTGTTGCTCGAAGCGCTGAAGAAGGCCGGCGTGCGTTACGACGAGATTCGCCCCGTCTACCTGCCGCCTGCCGACGCGCGCGCCGCATTCGAAAGCGGCAACGTCGATGCATGGGCCGTGTGGGACCCGTATTACGCGGCCGCCCAGAATTCGCTGAAGGTGCGCACGCTGTCAGACTATACGGGCCTCACGCCCGCGAACAACTTCTACGAAGCTACGCGCACGTTCGCCGAACAACACGCGGACGTGGTCGGCACGATCCTGAAGCAGGTGCGCGAGACGGGCCTGTGGGTCAACGGCCATCCGGCCGAGACGGCCGCGCTGATCGCCCCGAAGGTCGGCCTGCCGCTGCCGCTCGTGCAGACGTGGATCCAGCGCGTACCGTTCGGCGCGGTGCCGATCGACGAGAACATCGTGGCCGTGCAGCAGCGCGTGGCCGACGCGTTTTATGCAGCGAAGCTGATTCCGCAGAAGCTGAGCGTGGCGGAGAATGCGTGGACCGACAAGCGGGTGGCAGGCGCGCTGGCGGCGAAGTAATACACGCGGCGGCGTCCGCTCGAAACAGGCCGACGGGCGCGCTGCCCGTCGGCCTTCGTGCTTCATCGGTGCCGCGCGCAGCGATGCACATCATTCGGCGTCTGCTGGGCGAGCGTCGCACGCAAGCCGCCATCGGCGAACGCTCGCGGCCACCGACCTTGCCGGCTGCGCGACGCGCGCACGACGCGCCACCTCAGCGTCCAGCCACCTTCTTCTGCCGCCACAGACACAGCAGATCGCATGCGACGTGCGCGGCCGCGATCGCCGTGATGTCCGCATGGTCGTAGGCCGGCGCGACCTCGACCACATCCGCGCCGATCAGATCCACCGCGCCGAGCCCGCGCACGATCGCCAGCGCCTGCGCGGACGACAGCCCGCCGGCAACCGGCGTGCCCGTGCCGGGCGCGAACGCCGGATCGAGACAGTCGATATCGAAGGTCAGATAGGCAGGCCGCGCGCCGACGATCCCGACGATGCGCTCGACCGCCGCGCGCGCGCCATGGTCATGCACCCACGCGGCATCGAGCCGCTCGATGCCGAGGAAGTCGTCGTTCCACGTGCGGATGCCGACCTGCACCGACGTCGCCGGATCGATCAGCCCTTCCTTCACCGCCTTGTAGAACATCGTGCCGTGATTGAGGCTGTCCGGTTCGTCGTCGGCCCAGGTATCGCAATGCGCGTCGAAATGAATCAGCGACAGCGGACGGCCGTAGCGCTCCGCATGCGCGACCAGCAGCGGATACGTGATGTAGTGATCGCCGCCGAGCGTGAGCATCTTCGCGCCCGAGCGCAGGATCGTGCGCGCATGCTCGACGATCGCCGGCTTGATCGACAGCGGATTGTGCGCGTCGAACCAGCAGTCGCCGTAGTCGACGGCCGCGAGATCGTCGAACGGGTCGAAGCCCCACGGATACGGATGCAGCTCCGCGAGCTGCACGCTCGCCGCGCGGATCGCGGCCGGCCCGAGCCGCGCGCCGGAGCGATAGGTCGTCGCGAGATCGAGCGGCACGCCGGAAATCGCGACGTCGACGCCGTCGAGCACACGCGAATAGTTGCGGCGCATGAACGACAGCACGCCCGCGTAGGTGTTCTCGATCGACGAGCCGTACGGCGTCGTGCGACGGATCGCGCCGTCGCCATGCAGAAGTTCGGTCATGGTGGAACCTGTCATGCGTGGAATGCGTGGAGGCCGTCCTGCGCAATGGCGCGGGCCGGGCACGGGTTCATCGGGCTCGCACCGGCGCGCATCGCTACGCACGGCCGGGCGGGACAACGTCAATACCGGAAGCGAGCATAGCAAGGCGGACCGCAACCCTTGCCCCGGCGCGACCGGGGCAACGTGCAAAAAAACCGCTTGGTCACGCCGCTCGCGCGCCGTCGTTTCCTAGAAGGATTCGCCGGTTTTCGCGCGCCGTTTGTTCCCGATAATGCGTGCAGCCGCGCGCTCGCCCGCGCGCCGTCCATCGCAAACCATCGCAGACCACCACGATCCGGAGACACCGCGTTGATCGCCACGCTTCCCGCCCCCTATCGCCGGCTCTGGCCGCTCGCCGCCGTCGCCGCGCTGCTGTACGGACTGTCGCTGGTCACCGCGCCCTATCCCGGCCAACCCGTCGCCAAAGCGGCGATGGGCATCCTGCTGCTCGCCGCGGGCAGTGCGTGCCCCGCGCCGCGCGAGCGCGCGTGGCTGTGCGCGGCGCTCGCCACCGCCGTGCTCGGCGACGTGCTGCTCGCGCTGCCCGCGTGGCCGCCGTCGTTCGTGCTGGGCCTCGGCGCGTTCCTGCTCACGCACCTGTGTTATTGCGCGCTGTTCTTGCGCTGGCGCGCGCGGCCGCGCGGCTGGCGCGTCGGCGCTTCGATCGCGCTGTGGATCGCGGCGGCCGCCTGCTACGCAGCGTTCTTCGCACACCTCGGCGATCTGCTCGTACCGGTGGCCGTCTACATGCTGGCGCTGTGCACGATGGCGAGCCTCGCGCTCGCGGCCCGCACGCGCGGGCCGTTGGTCGCGCTCGGTAGCCTGATCTTCGTCGGCTCGGACACGCTGATCGGCGTCGGCCGCTTCATCGGCGTGTTTCCGGGTATCGAGCTGCTGATCTGGGGCCTCTATGCGCTCGCGCAGCTCACGATCGTGGCCGGGGTTTTCCATGAGACGACGGGCGCAACGATCCGACCCTGAGCGTGTTTCAAACGGTCGGCCGCCGGCCGGCGGTCAGCTCGCCCCGCGGCCGACCACCCGTCGGCGGGTGCTTGCGGCCCTCCCGCACCGCCGCAACACCATACCGTTCCAAACGCCGCAACCCCTTCTGCCACGCGGCTTCCGGCCATTAGAGCGAGCGTTCTAGGCGCTTGCGGTTTCCCGGTTCACGCTCTATCGTTACATCACCCAATGTAACATTCAAAAATGAGCCAGATCGGAGACACCCGGATGAATGCTCGCACGTTGCCTTTCGGCCCGCCCGGCCATGACGGTCATGACGGCCCGGACGAGACCACCGACATCGCCATCGTCGGTACCGGCTTCGCCGGTCTTGGGATGGCCATTCGCCTGCGGCAGACGGGCGCGACCGACTTCGTCGTCCTCGAGAAGGCCGCGTCGGTCGGCGGCACGTGGCGCGACAACCATTACCCCGGGTGTGCCTGCGACGTGCAATCGCACGTCTACTCGTTCTCGTTCGCGCCGAACCCGCGCTGGACGCGCATGTTCGCGCCGCAGCCGGAAATCCGCGCGTATCTCGAAGACTGCGTCCAGCGTTTCGGCATCGGTCCGCATCTGCGAATGAACCACGAGCTGCAGCGCGCCGAATATGACGAAGCCGCGCAGCGCTGGCGCCTGACCTTCGCGAACGGCAAGCGCCTGTCGGCGCGCGTGCTGGTGTCGGGGATGGGCGGCCTGTCGCGCGCCGCGCTGCCCGCGATCGCCGGCATCGAAACCTTCGAGGGCCGCGCGTTCCACTCGCAGCAGTGGGACCACGCTTACCCGCTCGAAGGCAAGCGCGTCGCGGTGATCGGCACGGGCGCGAGCGCGATCCAGTTCGTGCCGCAGATCGCGCCGCGCGTGAAAAGCCTCGCGCTGTTCCAGCGCACGCCGCCGTGGATCATGCCGAAGCCCGACCGCAACCTGACGCGCGTCGAGAAGTGGCTGTTCCGCACGCTGCCGTTCACGCAGAAGCTCGTGCGCAGCGGCATCTACTGGATGCTCGAATCGCGCGTGCTCGGCTTCGCGATCCATCCGTCGCTGATGAAGAACGTGCAGAAGCTCGCGCTGCGGCACATCCGCAAGCAGATCCCCGATCCGGAACTGCGCAGGACCGTCACGCCGAACTACACGCTCGGCTGCAAGCGCGTGCTGATCTCGAACGACTACTACCCGGCGCTGTCGCGCAAGAACGTCGACGTGATCACGGCCGGCATCGACCACATCGAAGCCGATGCGGTCGTGACGACCGACGGCAAGCGGCACGAGGTCGACTGCCTGATCTACGGCACCGGCTTCCAGGTCGCCGACCCGTATCCGCGCGGCGCGATCATCGGCCGCGGCGGCCTCGACATCGTCGATGCGTGGCGCGACGGCGCGCATGCGTATCTCGGCACGACGCTGCCCGGCTACCCGAACTTCTTCATGATCGTCGGCCCGAACACGGGGCTCGGCCACAACTCGATGGTGTTCATGATCGAATCGCAGATCGAGTACATCCTCGGCGCGCTGCGCGCGATGCAGCGCGAACGCGCCGACGCGATCGAGGTGCGCCCCCTCGTCGAGGCGCAGTACAACAGCGCGCTGCAGGGCAAGCTGAAGAAGGCGATCTGGTCGACGGGCGGCTGCAAGAGCTGGTACCTCGATCCACGCACCGGCAAGAACACGACGCTGTGGCCGGGCTTCACGTGGCGCTTCCGGCAGGCCACCGCGCACTTCTCGATCGCCGATTACCACGCGTACCGCGCACCGCAGCATGCTGCGAGCGCGCGGCCCGCGGCAGCGCCGGCCGCTTCCGCATCCACTTCCGCCGAAGCGGCCTGAGACAGACAAGGAGCAACCGACATGAGAGATTTCTCCAACAAGGTCGCCGCGATCACCGGCGCGGGCTCGGGGATGGGCCGCTCGCTCGCGGTGCAGCTCGCGCAGGCCGGCTGCCATCTGTCGCTCGCCGACAAGAACGCCGTCGGCCTCGCCGAAACCGAGCGGATCGTGCGCGCGATCGCGCCGAAGCTGCGCGTGTCGACGCGCGTGCTCGACGTCGGCGACCGCGACGCGATGTACGCGTGGGCCGCCGACACCGCGCAGGAACACGGCAAGGTCAACCTGATCTTCAACAACGCGGGCGTCGCGCTGTCGAGCACGATCGACGGAATGGATTACGCCGACCTCGAGTGGATCGTCAACATCAACTTCTGGGGCGTCGTGCACGGCACGAAGGCGTTCCTGCCGTATCTGAAGGCGTCGGGCGAAGGCCACGTGATCAACACGTCGAGCATCTTCGGCATCTTCGCGCAGCCGGGGATGAGCGGCTACAACGCGACGAAGTACGCGGTGCGCGGCTTCACCGAATCGCTGCGCCAGGAGCTCGACATGATGAAGTGCGGCGTGTCGGCCACCTGCGTGCATCCGGGCGGCATCCGCACCAACATCGCGCAGTCGAGCCGCGTCGCGAAGAACATGGTCGGCTTCATCGTCGAAAGCGAGCAGCAAGGCAAGGACAGCTTCGAGAAGTTCTTCATCACGACCGCGGACGACGCCGCGCGCACGATCCTCGCGGGCGTGCGCGGCAACAAGCGCCGCGTGCTGATCGGCCGCGACGCGAAGGCCGCCGACTGGATGGCGCGCGTATTGCCGGCCGCATACCAGGCACTCGTCGTGCTCGCGACGCGCCGCGAGGCCGCGAAGGCGCGCCGCGCGGCGGCCCGCTACGGCGCCGCGGCCGGCGCGCCGCTGAACGCGACTTACAACAACGCAGGCAATCAGGGAGGAGAACAATCATGACGACCCCGAACATGATGCCGGTGCGGCGCGACATCCGTTTCGCGCTGCCGCCCGAACGCGCGAAGGACTGGCACGTGCAGGGCGTGCCGGTCACGCACTTCATGAACGCGCTGTCGCTGCTGTTTCCGGCCGGCGAGCGCTTCTTCATGGATTCGGTGCGCAACTACCGCGATCGCATCGAGGATCCGCAGCTGAAGAAGCAGGTGCTCGGCTTCATCGGCCAGGAAGCGATGCACACGCGCGAGCACATCGAGTACAACGACCTGCTGCAGTCGGCCGGCCTGCCCGCGCACAAGCTGGACAAGCGGCTGTGGGCGATCCTCGGCTTCTTCAAGAAGGTGCTGCCGCATTCGATGCAGCTCGCGATCACCATCGCGCTCGAGCACTACACGGCGATCCTCGCGAACCAGCTGCTGTCCGGCCACGAGCATCGGATCGACGGCTCGGTCGAAGGCTATCAGCAGATGTGGATGTGGCACGCGATGGAGGAAACGGAGCACAAGGCGGTGTCGTACGACGTATGGAACGCGGTGATGAAGCCGGGAATCGGCAGCTACCTGCTGCGCACCGGCACGATGCTGCTGACCACCGCGATGTTCTGGACCATCGTGTTCGACTTCCACGTGCGGCTGATGCTCGCGCACCGTCGCAAGCACGGGCGGTTCGGCGGGATGGGCCGCCTCGTCAAGTATCTGTACGGCCCGAGAACGGGCGTGTTCCCGAGCATCGCGCGCGAATGGCTCGACTACTTCCGGCCGGGCTTCCATCCGTGGGACCACGACAACCATCAGTATCTGCAGGGGCTCGACACGCTGCTCGCGAACATCGATGCGACCAATGCGCGCTATGCGGCGCAGGCCGCGCCGCGCCGCGTGCCGTTGCACCCGGTCGCGCAGGCGTGACGCGATGGCGCGCGCAAGCGAGATGCTGACCGTTCGCTCCGGCGACGTGAGACTGGCCGTCTACGTCAGCGGCCCGCGACGCGCGCCGCCGCTGATACTCGTGCACGGCTATCCCGATTCCGCGGCCGTATGGGCGCCGGTGCGTGCGCGGCTCGCGACGCGCTACCGCGTGATCGCCTACGACGTGCGCGGCGCAGGCGCGTCCGATGCGCCGCGCCGGCGCGCGGACTACGCGCTCGCGCGACTCGCCGACGATCTGCAAGCCGTCGCCGCCGCGACCTGCGGCGACCGGCCGTTCCATCTGGTCGGACACGACTGGGGCTCGATCCAGTGCTGGGAAGCCGTCACCGATCCGGCGTGGCGCGGCCGCATCGCGTCGTATACGTCGATCTCCGGGCCATGCCTCGATCACGTGTTCCGCGCGAAGATGCGGCTCGAGCAAAGCCTGAAATCGTGGTACATCGCGTTCTTTCATCTGCCGGTCGTGCCGTCGCTGGTGTGGCGGCTCGGCGGCGCCGCACTGTGGCCGCGCTGGCTGCAGTTGACCGAGCGCGTGCGGCCCGCGCGCGATCCCGAGCAGTTGAAGAATGCGCTGAACGGCTTGCAGCTGTACCGCGCGAACTTCATCGCCACGGCGCGACGGCCGCGCGAGCGATATGCGCAGGCGCCCGTGCAGATTCTCGTGCCGGTGCGCGATCGCTACGTGACGCCCGAGATGTCGGTCGGTCTCGATCGCTGGCTCGCAGAGTACGTGCGCGAGGAGATCGACGGCGCGCACTGGGTCGTGCTGCGCAATCCGGATCTGATCGCGGCGCGGATCGATCGATTCGCGACCATGCATGAAAGGCGCGCGGTCACGGTCGCATAAGCGGGCACACGGGCGCACGGGCGGACGATGAGCGGTAGCGGTAATTCAGCGTCGCCAGGCGTGTCGTAATCGGCCACGTCTGCGCTCGACGACAAATTCCCGGTATCCGGAATACCCCGTTCCGAAGCGGCAGTTGGTGGCCTATGCTCGCGGCTCGCCCTGTTCGTCCGCTGCCATGCCTACCGCCCATCCAGCCAGCCCGTCGACCGCCCTGCGCATTCTGCTGCGCAGCATCGGGCAGATCGTGCTGCAGGCCAACGCGTTCACCGGAGTCATGCTGATCGCCGCGCTCGCGCTGACCGACTTGCGGCTCGCGGGCGCGGCACTCGTCGGCGCGGCCGTCGCGAATTTGACGGCGGCGCTGAGCGGCGCCGCGCATTGCGACGTCGAACAGGGCCGGCACGGCTTCAACGGCGCGCTGGCCGCGCTGGCGGCCGTTTCGTTTGCGGCTGCTCCGCTCGCGGCGCTCGCGCTCGCGCCGTCGGGCGCGATCGGCGCAGCGCTCGTGCAGCGTGCGCTGCGCACGCCGCTCGCCAAATGGCGGCAGTGCCCGTATTCAGGCCCGTACATCGCGGTCACCGCGCTGTGGATGCCGCTTGTCGCGGTGCAACACCCGATCGACGCCGCGACGAGCGCGACGCTGACGCCTGCGTCGATCGCGTGCGCACTGTCGTCCGGTATCGCGCAGACCACCTTCGCGCAAGGCGCATGGCCCGCCGCGCTGATCGTCGCCGGCATCGCGGCCGCATCGCGCCGCGCAGCGGCGTTCGCGCTCGGCGGCGCGATCGTGTCGAGCGTGCTGCTGGTCGCGTTCGGCGCCAGCGGCGCGGCGTTCGGCGCTGGCCAGCTCGGCGTCAACGGCGCACTCGCGGCGCTCGCGCTGATGTCGCGCGGCACCCGCATGGCGCTCGCCGCAGCCGCGCTCGCCGCGTTGCTCCAGTGGCTCGCGATGCGTGCGGGCCTCGTCGCGCTCACCGCGCCGTTCGCGCTCGCATCGTGGATCACGGTGGCCGTCGCGCGACGCTTCCCCTTCGGTGAAACCGATGTCGTCGTTCGCACACCGTCCTGACGCCATGAAGCGTGGCGGCCCGATCTCGGCTGCCGGGTTCCGGCTGCGAGCCGCGCTCGCTGTACATCGCGCTCACCGACATGAAAAAGGACAACCGCGCGACGGCCGGCAAGCTGTCGAGCGACGCGCGCTGACAGTCGCCGCGCGGCCGCGTGACCCTATCGGCCGGCACGCAGCATGCGGCGCTCTGCGCAGGCCGCCGTTGTGCGTCCGCACATTGCGCGGTGACGCGATCGGCACACCAATCGGCGCATAATGCCGAACACACCCGCAGCAGCCGATGGCCACCCGTCCAGGAGACCGCCATGGAAGCGAAGAACGAGGAAGTGGTCGCACATCTGCTCTCCGATGTCGTCGAATTCGCGCGCGCCCGCCTGCCCGAAGCCACGTTCCGGATCGTCGAGCCGTTCCTGCGCCACTACTACGATTTCGTCGACGCCGACGATCTGCAGAACCGCAGCATCGCCGATCTCTACGGCGCCGCGATGGCGCACTGGCAGACCGCGCAGAAATTCGTCCCTGGCAGCGAGCGGTTACGCGTCTACAACCCGATCCTCGAACAGCACGGCTGGCATTCCGATCACACGGTGATCGAGATCGTCAACGACGACATGCCGTTTCTGGTCGACTCGGTGACGATGGCAGTGAACCGCCTCGGCCTCGCCCTGCACTCGGCGCTGCACCCGGTGTTCCGCATCTGGCGCGGCGGCAACGGCGCGATCGAGCGCGTGGACGCCGGCGGCGCGACGCCCGGCGACGGCAGCTCGCAGCTCGCGTCGTTCATCCATTTCGAGGTGGATCGCTGCGGCGACGCGACGCTGCTCGATACGCTGCGCAACGACATCGCGCGCGTGCTCGGCGACGTGCGCGCGTCGGTCGAGGACTGGCCGAAGATCGTCGACATCGCCCGCACGACGATCACGGACATGAAGGCGCGCGAATCGAGCGCGGAAGACCTCGAGGCGCGCGCGTTCGTCGAGTGGATGGTCGCCGATCACTTCACCTTCCTCGGCCAGCGCGACTACGCGCTCGTGGCCGACGGCAACGGCTTCGCGCTGCGCGGCGTCGAAGGCTCGGGCTTCGGCCTGCTGCGCGAATCACTGCGCCCGCCCGGCGCAACCGACGTGACACCGTTGCCGCCGGCCGCCGCCGAGATCATCACCGGCGCGTGGCCGATCTTCGTGACCAAGGCGAATTCGCGCGCGACGGTCCACCGCCCCGGCTATCTCGACTACGTCGGCGTGAAGCTGGTCGGCGCCGACGGCAAGGTCAGCGGCGAGCGCCGCTTCATCGGCCTCTACACGTCGACCGCCTATTTCGGTTCGTACGCCGACATTCCGATCGTGCGGCGCAAATGCGCGAACATCGTGCAGCGCGCGGGCTTCCTGCCGAACGGGCATCTCGGCAAGTCGCTCGTGACCGTGCTCGAGACCTATCCGCGCGACGAACTGTTCCAGGCCGACGAAGACGAGCTCTACGACATCGCGCTCGGCATCCTGCGACTGCAGGAACATCAGCGCACGCGCCTGTTCGTGCGGCGCGACCGCTTCGACCGCTTCGTGTCCTGTCTCGCGTTCGTGCCGCGCGACAAGTACAACACGGACCTGCGGCGCCGCATCGCGAAGCTGCTCGTCAACGCGTACAACGGCGTGAACGTCGAGTTCACGCCGCTGCTGTCGGAATCGGCGATCGCGCGGATTCACTTCGTCGTCCATGCCGAACCGGGCACGATGCCGGACGTCGACACGCGCGAGCTCGAAACGCGGCTCGTGCAGGTCACGCGCCGCTGGCAGGACGACCTTGCGGATGCGCTGCTCGACGCGTTCGGCGAAGAGCAAGGCAACCGGCTGCTGCAGCGCTATGCGGACTCGTTCCCGGCCGGCTATCGCGACGACTATCCGGCGCGCACCGCCGTGCGCGACATCGAGCTGATCGAGCGCGTGAAGGCGTCGGGCCGGCTGGCGATGAACCTGTACCGGCCGATCGAGGCCGGCGCGCGCGCGTTCCGCTTCAAGGTGTATCGCGCGGGCGACCCGATCGCGCTGTCGCGCAGCCTGCCGATGCTCGAGCATCTCGGCGTGCGCGTCGACGAGGAGCGCCCGTACCGGATCCACACTCAGGACGGCGCGCATGCGTGGGTGCACGACTTCGGCCTCGAGCTCGCCGACGAGACCGAGTTCGACATCGAGCGCGTGAAGGATCTGTTCGAGGACGCATTCGACCGCATCTGGAGCGGCCGGATCGAGAACGACGACTTCAACCGCCTCGTGCTGCGCGCGCATCTGAGCGCGCGCGAAGTGACGATCCTGCGCGCGTACGCGAAATACCTGCGTCAGGTCGGCTCGACGTTCAGCGACGCGTACATCGAGCGCGCGCTGACCGGCAACCCGGCGCTCGCTCGCCAGCTCGTCGAGCTGTTCCTGCTGCGCTTCGACCCGGCGACCGGCGGCACGCGCGAGGTGCAGGTCGAGCGCCTGCTGAAGGCAATCGAGACGGCGCTGGACCAGGTGCCGAACCTCGACGAAGACCGCATCCTGCGCCAGTTCCTCGGCGTGATCAACGCGACCGAGCGCACCAACTACTTCCAGCATGACGCCGACGGCGAAGCGAAGCCCTACCTGTCGTTCAAGTTCAATCCCGCGAAGGTGCCCGGCCTGCCGGAACCGAAGCCGATGTTCGAGATCTGGGTGTACTCGCCGCGCGTCGAGGGCGTGCATCTGCGCGGCGGGCGCGTCGCGCGCGGCGGCCTGCGCTGGTCCGATCGGCGCGAGGACTTCCGCACCGAGGTGCTCGGGCTGATGAAGGCGCAGATGGTGAAGAACGTCGTGATCGTGCCGGTCGGCTCGAAAGGCGGCTTCGTCGTCAAGAATCCGCCGCCGCCGACGGATCGCGAAGCATGGCTGCGCGAAGGCATCGCGTGCTACCAGACGTTCCTGCGCGGGCTGCTCGACCTGACCGACAATCTCGCCGGCAACGCGATCGTGCCGCCGCCCGACGTGGTGCGGCACGATCCCGACGATCCGTATCTCGTCGTCGCGGCCGACAAGGGCACGGCCACCTTCTCCGACTATGCGAACGCGATCTCGCACGAATACGGCTTCTGGCTGGACGACGCGTTCGCGTCCGGCGGCTCGGTCGGTTACGACCACAAGAAGATGGCGATCACCGCGCGCGGCGCGTGGGAGTCGGTGAAGCGGCATTTCCGCGAGATGGGCGTCGACACGCAGACGACCGACTTCACCGTGGTCGGCATCGGCGACATGTCGGGCGACGTGTTCGGCAACGGCATGCTGCTGTCGCCGCATATCCGGCTCGTCGCCGCGTTCGACCACCGGCACGTGTTCCTCGATCCGGATCCCGATCCGGCCGCGAGCTTCGCGCAACGCCAGCGGATGTTCGCGCTCGAGCGTTCGAGCTGGGCCGACTACGACGCGTCGACGATCTCGGCGGGCGGCGGCATCTACCCGCGCACCGCGAAGACGATCGCGCTGTCGCCCGCCGTGCAGGCGGCGCTCGGCATCGACGCGCACGCGCTGCCGCCGACCGAGCTGATCCGCGCGATCCTGCAGGCGCCGGTCGACCTGCTGTACAACGGCGGGATCGGCACCTACGTGAAGGCGACCCACGAGACGCACCAGCAGGTCGGCGACCGCGCGAACGACGCGGTGCGTGTGAACGGCGCGGAGCTGCGCTGCAAGGTGGTCGGCGAAGGCGGCAACCTCGGCTGCACGCAGCTCGGCCGCATCGAGTTCGCGCAGCGCGGCGGGCGCATCAACACCGACGCGATCGACAACTCGGCCGGCGTCGATTGCTCGGATCACGAGGTCAACATCAAGATCCTGCTCGGGCTCGTGGTCGGCGACGGCGAAATGACCGACAAGCAGCGCAACGCGCTGCTCGCGGAAATGACCGACGAAGTCGGGCTGCTGGTGCTGCTCGACAACTACTACCAGACGCAGGCGCTGTCGATCGCGGGCCGCTACGGCGTCGAGCTGCTCGACGCCGAGGCGCGGCTGATGCGCTGGCTGGAGCGCGCGGGCCGGCTGAACCGCGTGATCGAATTCCTGCCGACCGACGACGAGATCGCCGAACGCCACGCGGCGAAACAGGGGCTGACGTCGCCCGAGCGCGCGGTGCTGCTCGCGTACAGCAAGATGTGGCTGTACGACGCGCTGCTCGAGTCGGACGTGCCCGAGGATCCGCTCGTCGCCGCGATGCTGGTCGACTATTTCCCGAAGCCGCTGCAGCAGCGCTTCAGCGAGCCGATGCAGCGCCACCCGCTGCGCCGCGAGATTCTCGCGACGCATCTCACCAACGCGCTCGTCAACCGGGTCGGCTGCGCGTTCGTGCACCGGCTGATGGAGGAAACCGACGCGAAGCCGGGCGACATCGTGCGCGCGTGCATCATGGCGCGCGACGTGTTCGATCTCGATGCGGTGTGGCGCGACATCGACGCGCTCGACAACCGCGTCGCCGACGACGTGCAGGCGCGCATGTTCGTCGACGTCGCGCGGCTGCTCGAACGGGCGGCGCTGTGGTTCCTGCGGCACCTGCAGTCGGGCGCGGTGGCCGACGGCAGCGTGGCCGGGCTGATCGCGCGCTGCCGCGACGCGGTGCAGCGCATCACGCCGCAATTGCCGTCGCTGCTGCCGGCGAGCGACCTCGACGCGCTGTCGGAACGGCAACGCGTGCTGGTCGACGCAGGCGTCGACGGCACGCTCGCCGCGCGCGTCGCGAGCGGCGACATCTCGGCCGCGCTGCTCGACATCGCCGAAGTGGCGGCCACCTGCGAGCGCAGTCTCGAACTGGTCGCGGGCGTGTACTTCTCGCTCGGCACGCTGCTGAACTACGGCTGGATCGCCGAACGGGCCGCCACGTTGCCCACACCGACGCATTGGGACATGCTCGCGCGCGCCGCCGCGCTGGCCGAGATCGCGCGGCTCAAGCGCACGCTCGCGACCAGCGCGCTCGCCGAATCGGCCGACTCGACGGCACCCGAGACGATCGTCCACGCATGGCGCGAGCGGCGCGACGCCGCGCTGCAGCGCTACGACCACCTGCTCGCCGATCTGCGGGCGTCGGGCGGCGCGAGCCTCGCGGTGCTGCTCGTCGTCGTGCGCGAGATCGCGGTGCTCGAACGCGCGTGACGGGCGGCAACGCGACGGGCGTCAGACCGTCGCGACGAGCAGCTCTTCGGCGTTGTTCGGCGGCCGCAGGCCGTCGGCACGGCCGGCGAAATAGCGGCGCGCGAGCGCGTCGGCCGACACGTGCTCGGCGCGCGCGAAGCCGGCGGCCGTCGCGAGCGCACGGATTTCGTCCGGCATGAAGAAGCTGATGAACGGCGTGCCGCTCGCTCGCGCGCCCTGCTCGGCCATCTCGAGCCCCGGCCGCACGTCCGGGTCCGCATGCTCGAGCGGCAGCAGGAACGTCATCGCGAACGTCGTGTCCGGCGCGAGCGACGCGACTTCGCGCAACGCCGCCGCGTTCGCTTCGCGCGTCAGGTACATGCTGACGCCGGTGGACACCACGACCGCCGGCTTGCCCGCGTCGAAACCGGCGCGCACCAGCGCGTCGCGCCACGACTGCTTCGCCTCGAAGTCGACCGGCACGAAGCGCAGCCAGTCCGGCACGCCGAAACCGAGCTCGACGAGCCGGCGGCGCTTCCACGCTTGCGGCGCGGGCGGATCGACTTCGAAGACGGTCACGCGCGACGCCATCTCCGGCCGGCGCTGCACGAAGCTGTCGAGGCCCGCGCCGAGGATCACGTACTGGCTCACGCCCTGCGCGGCCTGCTCGACGACGAGGTCTTCGATGAAGCGCGCCCGCGCGACGATCGACGCGCGAAACGGCCGCGTGAACTTCGGGTCCATGTCGCCGCGCTGCTGCCAGCCGGGCGCCGGCGCGAGCAGGCGCAAGCCGATTTCGTCGGCGAGCACGTGCGGCGGCGCGTCGAGCTCGACGTGCAGCGCGCGCCACAGCGCGACGCGCGCGGCGGTGCTGTCGGGTGCTGCTTCGCAATCGCTCATCGCCGTGCCCTCACGCGGCCGGCTGGCGCGGCGCCGGCAAGCGAGTTGTTGTGATCGGTCTCGAATTCCAGCGTGAACGCCGGCGCCTGGAAGAACTTCGCCGACTTGCCCCAGTTGTGCGTGGTGAGATACGCCGCTTCGATTCGCTCGGACGACACGTCATTCCTCCTCGGTAGGCGGCCGCCCCGACTGCGGCGCGGCCAGATAGGCGCGCAATGCGTCGGCCACCAGCGCGGACAACGACTGCTGCGCTTCGATGGCCCGGAACTTGCCCTGCCGGATCAGGCTGAGCGGCAGGTACACGTTGAACTGCTTCCCTTCTTCGTCGCTCGTGATTGCCAGCGTGCTGGCAAAATAGCAAAAGTCAAACGCCGAGGCGCGGCCCCACGGCCGCGCAATCCGCGTTCAGATGTTGCCGGCCCGCGCGGCGACCCGCGCGAACAGCGCGTCGAGATCGAAGCCGGCGGTGTCGATGCCGATCGTGTCGCGCAGGCACGCGCCCCACGCGGCCGCGTCGTCGAACGTGACGGTGCGCCCGGCGCCGGCCGCGTCGCGCAGCGTCAGCACGGTGTTGAACAGCGCCGCGCGGCCGGTCGGCAGCACGCGGCACGCGATCAGGTCGTTCACGAAGATCGATTCGGGATAGGTCGACGTGAACCAGTTCGCGGCGTCGTAATCGATCCACTCGGCCGGCTTCAGCGAAAAGCGGTAGGTGGTTTGCCAGCCGTCGGGAATCTCGAACTGCATGTCGAACTCGCCGTCGACCGGTGCGTCGACGACGCGAAACGCGCCGTGCGGCGTCAACTGCCGCTCGCCCGGCGCGAAGCGCAGCGGCGCGGTGAGCGTCGCGCTGCCGAAGCCGATGTCGGCGAGCCACGCCGCGCCGTCCAGGTCGATGCGCAGCAGCATGTGCGTCTGCGCGGTGACGGCCTCGGGCGGCCGCATCCAGCGCACGCGCGCGATCAGCGGCGTGACGCGAAAGCCGAGCGTCGTGAGCGCCGTGTAGAACAGCTTGTTCAGTTCGAAGCAGTAGCCGCCGCGGCGGCGCGCGACGACCTTCTCGACGATCGCCGGCACGTCGAGCGCGACGCGCGCGCCGGTGAGCGGATTGAGGTTTTCGAACGGGATCGCCTGCGGATGCAGCAGATGCAGGCGGCGCAGCACGTCGAGCGTCGGCTCGGCCGGGCCGTCGTAGCCGATGCGGGCGAAGTAGCGCGAAAGGTCGAACGAGTCAGTCATGAAGCGGCACCGGAAGCGGAGAACACGTCACGATAGCATCGCGCGAAATCCCCAGGTTGCACGGGGCCATCGCGCGCCGCCCGCGTTACGGCAGCAGCTTCAGCGCGGAAGACGCCACCGGCGGCACCGAAATGCCCTGGCTCGTCGCGAACTGCACGGCCTGGCTGAGCGTCGACGCGAGCGACTGCAACTGGCTCGGCGCGCTCTGCGCGATATACGACGCGGCCTGCATGTTTTGCGGATCGAGCCCGGCCTGCAGCAGCGATGCGGCGCTGGTCGAACCGAGGCCGTTCAGCCCCGACTGCAATTGCGAGTACTGCGTGAGGCCTTGGCCGAGCGACGCGAGGCCGTTGCTGAACGCCTGCTTGTCGACCGCGCCATGCGTCGCGCCGCCGCTCGCGAACGCCTGCCCGAGCGCCTGCGACACCGACTGCTGCGCGCCGCCCATCTGCGACAGCACGGCCGGCGTCAGCGCATTGCCGCCGCCCAGCAGGCCGGCGGCCTGTTGCGCCTGGCCGGCCGCACCGGTGAGCCCCATCGCCGACGCGAGCGACGACTGGCCGGCCAGCACCTGCTGGTTCGCGCCGAGGTAGGCCTGCATCAGCTGCGCAATGCCGCCCTGCGAAGGCGCGGCCTGCTGCTGACCGCCGCCGAGCAGCGCCGAGCCGATCGACTGAAGGTCGAGCTGCGCATCGGCGTGACCGTTCATGCCGAGCAGCATGCCGAATGCGATGCCGGCCGCTGCCAGCTGCTTGCCCGTCGCGCGAATGTGCTTCATCAGTTTCCCTCGTGCCGAATGATTGAGGCCGATATTGTCGAAGCGCGTCGCGCGCCGCCGCAACGACTGAAACACATCGAAACGAAATCGCACGCGGCCATCGCTTGCAATTGCGCCGCGCGTGCCGTTGGTCGCGCGCATTCGTCGGCAGCGGCCGCGCGATGGGTCGCTACCGCCCGAATTCGTTCCTCACGCGCATCAATGTCGCGGGTCGGCGGCTCTTCGCGAGACGATCGCGCCGCGCGCACTACGCACCCACTACGCGGCCATCCAGCCGGGCAGCCGCCGGCCGACCCAGTCGGCCGCCTGCTCGTAGCCGCGCGCGAGCTGCAGCACCGCGAGATCCGCGCGCGGCCGGCCGATCAGCTGCATCCCCATCGGCAATCCGTCGTCGTTGAACCCGACCGGCACGCTGATCACCGGACAGCCGGCCAGCGTCCACGGCACGACCGTTTCCATCCAGCGGTGATAGGTGTCCATCGGGCAGCCCGCGATTGCCTGCGGCCAGCGCAGCTCGACGTCGAACGGGAACACCTGCGCGCTGGGCGCCGCGATGAAGTCGTAGCGATCGAAGAAGCGCAGCACGGCCTGATGCCACGCGGTGCGCTCGACGCTCGCGTCGAACACGGCCGCGCCGCCCATCGCAAGCAGCCCTTCGACCTCGTAGATCGCCTCGGGCTTGAGCAGCGCACGCCGCGCCGGGTCGCGATAGTGCGCGAGCAGCCCGCCGCCTGCGAGCAGATGCCGATGCGCGAGCCACAGCCGCCAGACGCGCTCCGGCGCGAAGGCCGGCAGCGCGGCATCGACGTCGCAGCCGATCTCGCGCAGCGTCGCGAGGCCCTGTTCGCACTGCGCGAGCACGCCGGGTTCGGTCGCGAGATAGCCGTCCCAGTCGCCGACCCACGCGATGCGCCGGCCGCGCAGATCCGTGTCCAGCGGCGTCGCGAACACCAACGGCTGCTCCGCGAGCGACAGTGGATCGTTCGCGTCGTAGCCGGCCTGGATCGCCAGCAGTTGCGCGACGTCGCCGACCGTGCGGCCCATCGGCCCTTCGGTGCCGAGCTGCTGCATGAACACGTCGACGGCGGGCCAGCGCGGCACGCGGCCCTGCGACGGGCGCATGCCGTAGACGTTGCAGAATGCCGCAGGATTGCGCAGCGAGCCGCCGAAGTCGCTGCCGTCGGCCACCGGCAGCATGCGCGCCGCGAGCGCCGCGGCCGAGCCGCCGCTGCTGCCGCCGGCGCTGCGCGTCAGGTCGTACGGATTGCGCGTCGCGCCATGGACGTCGTTGAACGTGTGCGAGCCGAGGCCGAACTCCGGCGTGTTGGTCTTGCCGATGAAGATCGCGCCGGCCGCCCGCATGCGGCCGACGCCGATCGAATCGGCCTGCGGCACGTGATCGCGGAAGATCGGCGAGCCGTAGGTCGTGCGCAGCCCCTTCGTCATCGCGAGATCCTTCGGCGCCTGCGGCATCCCGTGCAGCCAGCCGTGGTATTCGCCACGGGCCAGCGCCGCGTCCTTTTCCGCGGCTTCGGCGAGCAAGGTCGCGCGATCGCGCAGCGAAATCAGCGCATTCACCGCACCGTTCACCCGCTCGATGTGATCGAGATATGCACGCATCGTCTCGACGCACGAGACCGCCTTGCGGCGGATCGCCGACGCGAGCTCGCCGGCCGACAGGCGCACGAGCGGATCGACGGGGATGGAGGCGGGAGCGAGATACGGGGCGCCGTGCGGCATGCGGGTTCTCCTGGGATCGGGATGGGCCGAGGGCCGCGCGATGGCGGCGCTCCGTTCCGGACAGCCGGAATGGAGGCGCGCTGCGGCCGACGCTCAACTGTACGCGACTCGTCGCGGGTTGCTCGACGCGTGAGTGGCTACGGCTCATGGCGTGCCGCATCGATACGGTGCCCGTCGGCGCTTGTGTTTCAGACGGCATGCGTCTCGGCCATGACCGCATGGCCGGCCGGGCTATCCGACGCCGGGCAAGCGATCCTGCCCATCGCGCGTCCGACGCCTGCGCGCGCTCGCTGCGACCGAACCGTCATCGATCCGGCACCCCACACCGTTTCGAGCGCGGCCGGGTTGGCGCGCCCCGCCCCCGGCCGATGCATCGGCTACTTCTGCGTGGGCTGCTCGTGGTCCAGCGTCGCGAACAGTTGATCGAAACGCGCCTTCGCGTCGCGCGGCTGCGCGACGCTGCGCGCCGCGGCCTCGTTGGTCGGGTGTCCCACCACGATCAAGCCGACCATCCCCAACATGTAATGCGGGATGCAGCGATAGCCATAGACGCCCGGTTTGTCGAACTTCACGGTCAGATCTTCGCTGATCTTTCCGGAAAAGGCCCCGGCTCCGGCCGGCGCCATGCCGGGAATGCTTTCGACGCCATGCCCGCTGTCCGCGGCAACAAAATGCACGCTGTCGCCCACGTCGATGTGGACGAGGGCCGGCTCGAAGCCCCGTTGACCGTCCGACGCGCGGTTCAACATCCGAACCTCGACATCGGCCGCATGCGCGCCCATCGATACCAGTAGCCCCGCACCTGCGATCAGGCGCAGCCATCCGATTTTCTTCATTTCGTCCTCCGATGGACCGGCCGCGGAATCGCTTCCGCGGCCGGTCCGATCACGGTATTAGATGCGCTTCAGATCGAAGCGATCGAGGTTCATGACCTTGGTCCATGCAGCGACGAAGTCGCGCACGAACTTCTCGTGCGCATCGTCCGATGCATAGACTTCGGCGACGGCGCGCAGCTCGGAACTGGACCCGAACACCAGATCGACCGGACTTGCCGTCCACCTGAGCGCACCCGTCTTGCGATCGCGCCCTTCGTAAGTCCCGTCGGCGCTCGGCGACTTCTTCCATTCGGTCGACATGTCCAGCAGATTCACGAAGAACTCGTTGCTCAGCGTGCCGGGATGATTCGTCAGGACGCCCAGCTTCGAATGGCCCGTGTTCGCGTCGAGCGCGCGCAGGCCGCCCACCAGCACCGTCATCTCCGGCACGGTCAGATCCAGCTTGCTCGCGCGGTCCACCAGCAATTCGGCGGGCGAGCGCTCATTGCCTTTCTGGTAGTAGTTGCGGAACCCGTCGGCGGTCGGCTCGAGCACGGCGAACGACGCGACATCCGTCTGCGCCTGCGTCGCATCCACGCGTCCCGGCGCAAACGGCACGGTGATGTCGTAACCGGCCTTGCGGGCCGCATCCTCGACGGCGGCGCTGCCGCCCAGCACGATCAGGTCGGCGAGCGACACCTGCTTGCCGTCCGTTCTGCCCTTGTTGAAGCCGGACTGGATGGCTTCCAGCGACTTCAGCACTTTCGCCACGCTCGCCGGATCGTTCACGGCCCAGCCGTTCTCGGGCGCGAGACGGATGCGCGCGCCATTGGCGCCGCCTCGGTAGTCGGTGCCGCGGAACGACGCCGCCGATGCCCACGCGGTCTTGATCAGTTCGGACTTCGGCAGCCCCGATGCCAGGATTCGGCTCTTCAGATCCGCAATGTCGGCAGCGCCGATCGTCTGGTAGCCGGCGACGGGCAGCGGGTCCTGCCAGATCAGGTCGACCTTGGGCACGTCCTTGCCCAGATAGCGCGCCTTCGGCCCGAGATCGCGGTGCGTCAGCTTGAACCATGCCTTGGCGAAGGCCAGCTTGAATTCGTCGGGATGCTCCTCGAAGCGCTTCGCGATCTTGCTGTACGCGGGATCGACCTTCAGTGCGATATCGGTCGTGAACATCATCAACGGATGGAGTTTCGACGGATCGTGTGCGTCCGGCACGATGCTCTGCGCATCCTTCGGCATCCACTGGTGCGCACCGGCCGGGCTCTTCGTCAGCACCCAGTCGTGGCCGAGCAGGTTGTCGAGGTACTGCATCGTGAAATGCACCGGATCGACCGACCACGCGCCTTCGAGGCCGCTGGTGATCGTGTCGGCGCCCTTGCCGGTGCCGCACTTGTTGGCCCAGCCGAGACCTTGCGCTTCGACGCCCGCGCCGGCAGGCGCCACGCCGACGCATTTGTCCGGGGAAGCCGCGCCATGCGCCTTGCCGAACGTGTGGCCGCCGGCGATCAGGGCGAGGGTTTCCTCGTCGTTCATCGCCATGCGGCCGAAGGCTTCGCGAATGTCCTGCGCCGCCGCAACGGGATCAGGATTGCCATTCGGACCTTCCGGATTGACGTAAATCAAACCCATTTGGGTCGCAGCGAGCGGCTTTTCGAGTTTGCCGTTCTTGTCGCGGTTATTCGACATGAATTTCGGCCCCGCGCCCCAATAAACCAGATCCGATTGCCAATCGTCTTCACGGCCGCCGCCGAATCCGAAGGTTTGAAAACCCATGGATTCGAGCGCAACATTGCCCGTCAGAACCATCAGGTCGCCCCACGAAATATTCTGGCCATATTTCTTCTTGATCGGCCACAACAAACGGCGAGCTTTATCGAGATTTGCATTATCCGGCCAGCTATTCAGCGGTTCGAATCGCTGCTGTGCGCCGCCGGCGCCGCCGCGGCCGTCGTAGGTGCGATAGGTGCCGGCGCCGTGCCAGGCCATGCGGATGAAGAACGGACCATAGTTGCCGTAGTCGGCGGGCCACCAGTCTTGCGAGGTCGTGAGCGTCGTCCGGATGTCCTTCTTCACGGCCTCGATATCGAGCTTCTGGAATGCCTGCGCGTAGTCGAAATCCTTGCCGTACGGATTCGACTCGACATCGTGCTGACGTAGCGGCGAAAGATCGAGCGTCTCCGGCCACCAGAAGCCATTCGCGCGCGGCGCTCCGTCCGCGCGGGCAGAAATGGAACCGGCGCTCATCGCGATAACGGCGACCGCAGCCAGCACCGATTTTGCGATACGATTTCTTTGCATATGACCTCTCCACAATTGAACGTAATGTTGGAATGCGGGAGGATTGTGATCTTGTAGGGAATTCGTCGGCCAATCGGTAGTATTTATTCCTTCAATTGATCCAGACTATGACAGCGATTCGAATTCGGTCGAATAAAATAAGTCAATCGAATCCATCAAATCGCGTCGCCGGTAGTGCGCGCAATTCAATCAACGTTCGGAAGGGTTTCGAATTGGACGCCGGCGTGGGCCACGATGCGAGTCATCACGAATCGGATGCGAGGAACCGGCTCGATGATTTCGTGGATCGGCAGAGTCATTAGCGTTTGAGCCGTACAGGCGTCATCCCCGCTGTCGATAGAGGCGGCAGCATGGAGTAGCCGTGGAAATTCGCGAAGTTGCACGTCGCGGCTCGAAGCCGTCGTTGCTATCGGCGTTGCAAAGCGCCCGCGCACGGTGACGCGCGGGTGATCTCGAACGCGGCGACCGACCAGCCGATACGGCAGCTTCAATTGCGCATGGACGACTCGCAGCCCTGAGTGAGGCGCGCCGAACCGTTCATGCGACGAATGTCGGTGCGCAGCGATGCTCGGCGCACGCAGTACCCCGCCTCGACGAAGCGCCGGACTGACGTACCGACCGCCCGCCACGTCACTGAAATCCCCGTCCCGCGCCGCGATCAGTGAAAACGTTTATGCGCATAAACTTAAATTTCTTATATCTCTAATAAGAGCGGCAAGCCGGCCGGCGTTGACGACATTTTTACGCGGCCGGCCGCTTTCTTTAGCGCGTGCCTTCCTGGCGCGCGCTACGCTGCAACCGTCACCACTTCCGGGCGCTCGCCATGCTCAAGCTGCTGGTTCCGATCGGTCATTCGCCCCGCTCGCTGCACGCGGTGCGCCACGCGGCCTTTCTGTATCGCGAACGTTGTGCGTCGGAAATCGTGCTGATCAATGTGCAGCCGCCGCTCGAAGCGACACGGCTGGAGGCGTTTCACCCGCTGTCGCGGTTGCGCTCGATCGAGGACAGGTTTGCGTGCGACGATCTGGCGATGGCCGAGCGCGTGCTGCGCGAAGCCGGCGCCAGATATAGCGTGGTGAAGAAGGTCGGGCCGGTGGCCGACACGATCGCGGCCGCAGCGGCCGAGACGGGCTGCGACGAGATCGTCGTGGTCGCGCCGCGGCACGACCCGATTCATGCCCTGCTGTCGATGTTTCGCCGCAGCGTGATGAGCCGGCTGGTCCGGATCTCGAACGTGCCGGTGACGGCCGTCCGATAAGCCGCTGAAGAGAACTGTGCCGGCAGCATCGGTGCGCGGCGCAACGAATCGGTCGTGGACCGGATTCGGCGGGTCTTTCGATTCAAGTCGGCGCGGCGATGCGCCGTGACGGACGCGATGCCGTACCGCACCGTCTACACCGCTGCGCTGCGCCTGAGTATGCGTGCGCGCAGCGCCGGCGTGCTTACTTGATGACCTTGCGGACGAACAGCAGATAGGTTGCCAATGAAGACGCGCCCAGCAGGATGACCCACAACGGCGCCATGCTGATCAGTACGGAAGAGACGTTTAGCATTTGGATTCCTCACCATTTCGATAGCGGTGTGCAACGAATGACCGCAGTGCCCGGAGCGGAGCCGCTGCGCGGTCACATGCCCGCGCATCGTGTTCCACAAACATGCATTCATGCTATCGCTTTGAACGCGCGCGCGACCGTCAGCCCGCGCGCGCATCCTGATATTGGTCAAACTCGCGTCACTCGCGCCGCTGCCGGGACGATCGCGCCCGATTGCGCTGCCGGTGAAAAAAGGACACGACCGATTCCGGCCAGCCGTTTCCGCAGACGTTAACCGGGGGAAGCCCCAAGTGCGGCGCGAGCCGTGCCCGCGTTACGCTCGGGCAACGAGGAGACGAATCATGAGACGAGTCGTGCACATCGCTTTTTTTGCGCTGCTGGCATACCTGATCGGCGATCGCGCGCTGCTGCACGCGCAAGGCCGCGACGCCACGCCGAGTGCATGCTCGCAGCGCGCCGAGCAGGTGAAATACGACGCGCTCAGCCGCGGCTTCGGCGCCGCGGCTGCCGGCAGCCAAAGCGAGGCGTTCATGTCGGGATGCCTCGTGAGCGGGCGCGCCGATATGGATGCGACGACCGCGTCCCGTTGACGTTCGGTGCGCGGCGTCCGCTGCGGCTCTCGCGCGGACTTCGGTAGCGATCGGCGCTTTTCGTCGGCTTGCGGCTTGCGGCTTGCGGCTTCGGGCTTCGGGCTTCGGGCTTCGGGCTTCGGGCTTCGGGCTTCGGGCTTCGGGCTTCCGGCTTCCGGCTTCCGCGGCTTGCGACTGATGGAGCCGACACCCACATCGCGGTGATACTCGCCCCACTACCCTACTGCGCCCGACGCGGTCGATAGACACGCACGCCGCATCCCTCGGCCGACACGGCCGCCGCTGCCGTTCCGCGCCGCAACCCACGCCCGCGACGCTCACATCGCTCCCGCCACGCGCCTCCGCCGCGCCGCTGCCTGATCCCCATCGTTTGTTGTCCGGCGACCCACCGCATCGCTTGTCCGCGCCCCCTCGCAGCAACCGCCTCCCCCAGGTACACCGATTGCTCCCCGATCGCCATATCCCCACGGGCCGCCAACCTACATGAACGACAACAACTCACTCGATTCCGCCCAAACTCGTCCGCATCGCGGCTCGTGGCTGCGTCGCCTCGGCCCCGGTCTCGTCACCGGCGCCGCCGACGACGACCCTTCCGGCATCGGCACCTACTCGCAGGCCGGCGCGCAATTCGGCCTCGAACTGCTGTGGTCGCTGCTGCTCACCTATCCGCTAATGACGGCCATCCAGCTCGTCAGCGCGCGCATCGGTCGCGTGACGGGCAAGGGGCTCGCCTCGAACATGCGCGCCCACTATCCGCCGTGGCTGCTCTACGCCACCGTGGTGCTGCTGATCGTCGCGAACGTGATCAACATCGCGGCCGACCTCGCGGCGATGGGCGCAGCCGTCAATCTGCTGCTGCACGGTCCGCAGGAACTCTATGTCGTCTTCCTCGGCGCGTTGTCGGCCCTGCTGCAGATCTTCGTGCCGTACGACCGCTATGCGCGCCTGCTCAAATGGACCGCATTGGCGCTGCTCGCGTATGTCGCAGTCGCGCTGATCGTGCCGGTCGATTGGGGTGAAGTCGGCCGCGCGCTCGTGCGGCCGCGGTTCCAGTTGACCGCGGCGTACCTGACCACGGTCGTCGCCGTGCTCGGCACGACGATCAGCCCCTACCTGTTCTTCTGGCAGGCGTCGCAGGAAGTCGAGGAATTGCGCGCGAAACCGAACCAGAAGTCGTTGCGGCGGGCGCCACACCAGGCGCCCGCGCAACTGCAACGAATCAACTTCGACACCTGGGTCGGCATGGGCGTATCGAACGTCATCGCGTTCTTCATCACGCTCACGGCCGCGGCCACGCTGAACCGGCATCACATCGACGTGAAGACCTCGGCGGATGCCGCGCGCGCGCTCGAACCGATCGCCGGCCACTTCGCGTACATCCTGTTCGCGCTCGGGATCATCGGCACGGGCCTGCTGGCGCTGCCCGTGCTCGCCGGATCGGCCGCTTACGCGGCCGCGGGCACCTTCCGCTGGCGCAACAGTCTCGCGCTGAAGGTCGGCGTCGCGCCCGAGTTCTATGCGGTGATCGCGTTGGCGATCGTCGGCGGCGTCGCGATCACGTTCATGCATTTCGATCCGATCCGCGCGCTCTACTGGAGCGCGGTCATCAACGGCGTGACCGCCGTGCCGATCATGATCGTGATGATGTTGATGGCGCGCAGCCGACGCATCATGGGCGAGTTCGCGGTCCGGGGCGTGCTGGCCTGGGGCGGCTGGATCGCGACGGCCGCGATGGCGATCGCCGCCACCGGCGTGTTCGTGCCGGGCTGAGCCGCAAGGCCGATCCCGGCGCGCTCGGCGGACGTCTCGTGCGCCGACCTGCCTGCCGACAGGCCGGCGCCGTGTGGAAGAAGGAGGAAGCATCGTGGCGAAACAAAGCGCAGCATCCGCGCGGCTGCCCGCGAGCGACGAACGCGCGCGCATTCTCGAGCGCCTGCGCAGCCGCAAGATGGCGCGCTCGATCCACACGTACACGCGCGGCAGCGCCGAACGCTTCTACGCGTGGCTGGCCGACCATCGAACCGGCACGTTGCCCGACGGCCCCGCGGTGTGGATCTGCGGCGACTGCCATCTCGGCAACCTCGGGCCGGTCGCGGCGAAGACGGGCGAAGTCGCCGTGCAGATACGCGACCTCGACCAGAGCGTGATCGGCAATCCGGTGCACGACCTGCTGCGGCTCGGCTTCTCGCTGGCGACCGCGGCGCGCAGCTCGGATCTGCCCGGCGTCATCACGTGGCACATGATGGAAGCGCTGATCGACGGCTATGCGCTCGCGTTCGATCCGCGGCGTCGCGACGAACTCGCCCGAACGAAGCGCCCGACCGCAGTGAAAATAGCGATGCAGGCGGCGCTGCACCGATCGTGGCGCAAGCTCGAGCGGCAGACGCTGCGCAAACGCGCGCCGCACATTCCGCTCGGCAAGCGCTTCTGGCCGCTGTCCGAAGCCGAGCAGCGCGCCATTCACGTGCTGTTCGAATCGGCTCCGGTGTCTCCGGTCAGCGCCGCGCTCAGTCATGCGGCTTGCGCCAACGCGCGCATGACGGTGCTCGACGCCGCCTACTGGGTCAAGGGATGCAGCTCGCTCGGCCGGCGCCGCTTCGCGGTGATGCTCGAGATCGACGACGGGTGTCCCGATGAGCGCCGCCCCTATCTGATCGACATCAAGGAGGCCACCACGGCCGACGCGCCGAAACAGAGAGGCATACGCATGCCGCAGGACGCCGCGCAGCGCGTGCTCGAAGGCGCGCGGCACGTGTCGCCGATGCTCGGAAGTCGCATGTGCGCGGCGCGCCTCGACGGGCGCCCGGTCGTCATGCGCGAATTGATGCCGCAGGATCTGAAGCTGGACGCCGAACGCCTGTCGGAAGCGGACGCGATCGACGCGGCGCGATATCTTGCGCGCGTGGTCGGACACGCACATGCGATACAGATGGACGACGCGACGCAACGGGCATGGCGCAACGAGTTGCGGAGCAGGCGTCCGAAAACGGTCGACGCACCATCCTGGCTGTGGCGAAGCATCATCGAATTGATGGCCGCGCATGAGCAGGCGTATCTGGAGCATTGCCGTCGCCATGTGCTGCGGAGGACGGGTCGCTGAATCTTGGCCGCGGGATCACGCGATGCGCGGTGTAGCACGGTGCCGCTTCGGGCCGCGCCATGTCGTGTCGTGCCGCGCACGACCGCACCAGCTCGCTCGCGGCCCGGCCCCACCGTATCGCACACGATCGACCCAGCCGGCCACCCCACCCGATCAACCGCTCGCCGGCCGAATCACGAGCTCGTCGAAGCCGGTACGCGCATCGCGTTCGCGCGAAAATCGATGCGCGGGCAACGATGCAACGAGCAGTTCAACGGTCGTACGCACGACACAGCCGCTCGCGACGTGTCCGCCCGACACGCGCCCGGATGCGTCGGCAACCGTCATGTGCAGGTGCGCGCCGTCCGGCGACACCGAGCCGGCCAGCGTCAGTATTTCGAGGTCGCCGTGCAACTCGGCCGGCGAATCGACGCCCGCATAACGCACGCGCGCGACGCTGAGGCTGCCGATGCCCTGCAGCACGAACGCCGCATGAACATCGAGCCGACGCAACGCGTGCTCGATCGACGCGCGCAGATCGTCACCGGGAGACAGACGTAAAGGAAGGGCTTGCATGGTCGATCACCTGCTCGAGAGCCGCGGTATCGACGCAGCGTACGTGCGCCCGCGCAATCCGGCAAGCCGCTGCCGGACCGCACGGCGCACGCGCATCACACGGTGAAGCGCTCGCTGGCGAACTGCGCGGCCGGCAGGCCGGCCGCGGCGGCCGCTTCACGCGCGCCCTCGACGAGCGGCGGCGGCCCGCACACGTAGAGGTCCGGCGACACGTCGGCCTGCGCGAGCGCCGCGCGCAATGCATCGACCGGCGTGCCGTGGAGTCCGGCCCATTGCGGGCCGGGCCGCCACACGCACAGGTCGACCAGCAACTGCGGCAGGTCGGCCTGCAGCCGCTCCAGCTCGTCGAGCAGGAACAGCTCGCTTTCCTCATTGACGCCGAAGAACAGCCGCGCGTCGGCGAGCTCCTGATACTCGGCCATGCGCCTGAGCATCGACAGGATCGGCGCGAGCCCCGTGCCGCCCGCGACGAACCAGCGCGGCCGCAAGCTGTCCGCGAACAGTCCGAAGCCGCCCATCGGCACGCGCACCGTCAGCGCATCGCCGAGCCGTGCGCGCTCGCGCAGATAGGTGGAGAACCAGCCGCCCGGCCGCAGCCGGATCAGGAATTCCAGGCGGCCGTCCCAGTTGCTCGTATTCGCGAGCGAATACGGGCGGCGCAGGCCGCTGCCCGGCACCTCCAGCTCCGCGAACTGGCCGGCCTCGAATTCCGCCGCCGCGCCGAACACGTCGTCGGGCTCGATCTGCAGCTCGACGCGCATCGTGTCCCGCGCGATCGTGTCGAGCGTCACGATGCGCGCCGTGCGCACCGGCACCGGCTGCAGCAGCACTTTGCTGCGGTCGTACGGTGCGGCGACGCGCAGATCGCCGAGCGGCGTCGTCCGGCACAGCAGCACCGCGCCGGATTGGCCTGCCGCAAGCGCGTCGGCGCTGTGCCCCTGCATCTCGTACGGGCCGTCGACGACGGTGGCCTGGCACGCGCCGCAACTGCCGCGCCGGCATTGCGACGGCAGCGTGATGTCGGCCTGCGCAGCGGCGGCGAGCACGTCCTGGCCCGGTTCGCAGTCGAAGCCGAACGGCTCGCCGTCGCGCGTCGTGATCTCGATCCGATAGCTCATCGAATCATCCCGCTCACGCTGCCTGGCGCGACAGCGCAGCGGCGAGGTCCGCACTGGCGTCGCCGATCGGCTGGATGCCGAACTGATCGACCAGCACGTTGAGCACGCCGGGCGTGATGAACGCCGGAAGCGTCGGTCCGAGCCGGATGTTGCGGATGCCGAGCGCGAGCAGCGTCAGCAGCACGGCCGCGGCCTTCTGCTCGAACCACGAGATGACGAGCGACAGCGGCAGGTCGTTCACGCCGCATTCGAATGCGTCCGCGAGCGCCGTCGCGATGCGGATCGCCGAATAGCTGTCGTTGCACTGCCCGACGTCGAGCAGACGTGGAATGCCGCCGATATCGCCGAACGCGTGCCGGTTGAAGCGGTACTTGTTGCAGCCGAGCGTCATCACGACCGTGTCGTCCGGCGCCTGCTCCGCGAACTCGGTGTAGTAGTTGCGTCCCGGCGCCGCGCCGTCGCAGCCGCCGATCAGGAAGAAGTGGCGAATCTGGCCGGCCTTCACCGCGTCGATCACCTTGTCGGCCACGCCGAGCACCGCATGACGGCCGAAGCCGACGGTGATGGTCTCCTCGGGCGCGGTGGCCGGGAAGCCGGGCAGCGCCTGCGCGGCACGGATCAGCGTCGAGAAATCGTGATGTTCGAGGTGCCGCACGCCGGGCCAGCCGACCGGCCCCGTCGTGAAGATCCGCTGCCGGTATTGCGGCAGCGGCTCGATGATGCAGTTGGACGTCATCAGGATCGGGCCGGGGAAGTGCGCGAAATCGCTCTGCTGATCCTGCCACGCGCCGCCGTAGTTGCCGACCAGATGCGGAAACGCGTTGAGCGCCGGATACGCATGCGCGGGCAGCATCTCGCCGTGCGTGTACACGTTGATGCCGGTGCCCGCCGTCTGTTCGAGCAGCGCATGCAGATCGCCGAGGTCGTGGCCCGACACGAGGATCGCCTTGCCGGCCACCGGCGACACGCGCACGGCGCTCGGCTGCTGCGCGCCGAAGCGGCCGGTGTTCGCGCTGTCGAGCAGCTCCATCACCGTCAGGTTCAGCCGGCCGAGATCGAGCGCCTGCTCGAGCAATGCGTTCACGTCGGTCGGGTCGGTCGCGAGAAACGCGAGCGCCGCTTCGATGCCTTCGTAGATGTCGTCGCGTTCGTAGCCGAGCACGCGTGCATGGTGTGCATATGCGCACACGCCCTTCAGCCCGTACAGCACCAGTGCGCGCAGCCCGACGATGTCGGCGCCCACCGTATCGAGGCCCGCGTCGATGCCGACGGCCGCTGCCTGCTTCAGCAGACCGGGCAGATCGTCCGCCGGCTGCCACGCGGCCGGACCCTGCAGCGCCGGCAGCGCCGCGCCCGTGGCGCGCGCCTGCGCGTCGCATGCGGCCTTCACGCGGTCGCGCGTCTGCGCCGCTTCACGCAGCAGCGTGACGAAGCGCGCGGCGTGGAAGTTCACGTTGGTCAGCGTCGTGAACATCGCGTACAGCACGAACCGGTCGGCTTCGCGGTCGCGCACGCCCATCGTGCGCGCGAGTGCGCCGTACTGCGCGATGCCCTTCACCGCATGGATCAGCAGATCCTGCAGGTCGGCAGTCGTCTCGTCCTTGCCGCAGTTGCCCTTCGCCGTTGCACAGCCGGGCCGTGCGCCGGTCCGGTCGGTCTGTTCGCATTGATAGCAAAACACGGTGCTCTCCTTTGTCGATCATGGGGACGCGGGTCGGTGCGTCGGCGCCGCAAATCGTGTTTCGGCCGCCGGGCGCTACGCCCGCTTCAAGATGCGTTCTTTATGCATCTTTTTCATGATCTTTCGGCGCAGCATCTGCCACCCTGACGCAGATCAAAAAAGCACACGTGTGGGACAACTTGTCGCTATGACTGCGCGCCGGCCGGTTCGGCGGGCGCGTCGTCGGCTTCGCCTTCGCTGAATTCGATGCCCCAGTCGCCGTAGCGATACCAGTCTTCGCCGAGCGATTCGCATGGATGCTGCGTGCGACTGCAGCCGTTGCCGCAACGCATCGCATCCGTCGGGCAGTAGTTGTCGCATCCCCAGCAGATCCGCTCCGGATGCGCCGGGTGCAGCGCGAATTTCTTGGCCATGATGCGTTGTCCTGAAGTCGGTGGGTACGCTACCGTCCGACTCTAGTACGCACACCGCACGATGCCGATGCGACATTCGTTCGCAGCGCAGAGGCGGGATCGATGGCGCGTGCGGAGGCCGTTTCGGTGTTGCTCAGGATGGACTGCGCGCGTCATGTCGCGCGACGTCTCGTCACGGCGTACGCGTGTCCGACGCCGCCGCAGCTTGCGGATTCGCGATCAGCTGCAAGCGCATGCGCAGCGGCTGCAACATGTCCGGCGGCGGCGCTTCGGCGAGCGCTCGCGCGACGAGCAACTGACGCAGCGCCGCGTCCGCATCGACCGAGCCGAGCGTCGCGAAATCCACTCGTGTGACCACGCCGTTCGCACCGATCCATGCGCGTATCGCGATCGGCGACGGCGCATCGGCGCTCACATCCGGGCCGCGCGCTTCGAGATAGCGATGCAGCCGCTGCGACGCGTCTCCACCCGCTTCGAGCCACATCTCGAACTGATGCCCGACCAACTGGGCATATGTGACCCACGACTGCGGCACGTCGGTGGTCTGTGCGGCGACCGACGTGCACACGGCCAGCAGCGCCGCGCAAACGCCTGCGCGCAACCATCCGGATACCGTCCCTACCCGCGTTCGCGTCATCCCGCCTCCCGTTCCATGTGTATCGCTCGCGTGCGCGAACGGCGCGCATCGCACCGCGTCGGCCTGCGCGTTCATCCTGCCCCGATCGGCACATACAGCCGCGTGCCGCCGCGTTGCACGAGCAGCGCGACGTTGCCGTGCGCGGCGTCCATCGCGGCCATCAACGTGTCGATGCTCGCGACCGTCGCGCCGTTGACCGACAGCACGACGTCGCCCGGCTGCAACCCCGCGCGCGCCGCCTGACCGCTCGCCCGTTCGACGACGAGCGCCTGGCCCACGCCGAGCCGCCGCCGTTCGCGGTCGGTCGCGGCGCGCAGCACGAGCCCGAAGCGGGCCGGTCCGCGCGCGACGCCGGCCGGCGCCGCCCCGCTGTCGAACGCGCCGACCGTCGCGCCGACATGCATCGCCCGCCCCGCGCGCCACAGGAGCAGATCGACCTGCCGCCCGGCCCGCATGCCGGCGATCGTGCCGAGCAGATCCGCCGATTCGGCGACCGCGTTGCCGTCCACCGCGAGCACGACGTCGCCTGCCTGCAATCCCGCCTGCGCGGCCGGGCCGTCGGGCTCGACCATCGTGATCAGCGCGCCGTCCGGGCCCGGGAGGCCGAACGAGCGCGCGAGCGCGCGGCTCACTTCCTGCACGGCCACGCCGAGCCGGCCGCGCACGACCTTGCCGGTGCGCAGCAACTGGTCCTTCACGTCGAGCGCGATATCGATCGGGATCGCGAACGCGAGCCCCTGATAGCCGCCCGTCTTCGAGAAGATCATCGAATTGATCGCGATCACGCGGCCGTCGAGATCGAACAGCGGCCCGCCCGAATTGCCGGGATTGATCGGCACGTCGGTCTGGATGAACGGAATCGCGCGCTCGCCGGGCAACGAGCGCGACTTCGCGCTGACGATGCCCTGCGTGACCGTATTGGCAAACCCGTACGGCGATCCGATCGCCATCACCCAGTCGCCGACCTCGGTGCGTGCCGGATCGCCGGTCGCGACGACCGGCAGGTTGTGCGCGTCGATACGTATCACCGCGACGTCGGACAGCGGATCGCTGCCGAGCACGCGGCCCGTGAACTCGCGCTTGTCGGTGAGCTTCACGTCGACGCTCGTTGCGTCGCCGACTACGTGCCGGTTCGTGAGGATCACGCCGTCCGCGTCGACGATGAAGCCGGAGCCGAGGCTCACCTCCTCGCGGTTGCCGATCACACGTCGCGCGAGAAACGGCGCGAGCGGATGATCGGGTGCGATGCCGGGCGGCAGCTGGATGCCCATCTGCGCGACTTCGCGCGTGACGCTGATGTTGACGACGGCCGGGCCTACGCGCCGCACGAGCGCCGCAAAGTTCGGCAGTGCGACGGTTGCGGATGCGCGGTTGTTCGTGGCGATGGGGCTGCGCTCGGTTGGCGCGGGCGTCGTGGCGGCCGTGGCGGCCGTGGGAGCCGTGGGAGCCGTGGGAGCCGTGGGAGCCGTGGGAGCCGTGGGAGCCGTGGGAGCCGTGGAAGCCGCGGAAATCGCGGAAGTCGTCGGAGCCGTGGCAACCGTGGCAGCCCTGCCAACTGTGATAGCCGCAATCCCCGCGCACGCGAGCACGAGCCCACCCGTCAGCGCTCGCAGCAACGTGGCGCGGCCCGCCTTCATGCGCATGCGCATGGCATCGCTGCGCGCCGGCCGACGATCCCGCGCGATCATCGCTTCGGCGGCACCGCGACCGGCGCGTCGGGCCGCTGCGGCGTCGCCGAGCGGCCCCAGTTCGAGCCGAAGCGGTTGCGTTCGGTCGACAGGTTGAACGTGCCGAGGCGGTTCGACGGCTGCTTCGACAGCCGTTCGGCATCGGTCTGCGGTGCGCCGCCCGGTTGCGCGTCGGACGCCGGCTTCAGTTGCCGGCTCAGGCAGTCATAGGACAGCGCGCGCTTGCCGTCGACTTCCGCATCGACGCACACCGGCTTCCCAGCCGAACCGGGCTCGGCAGCCGCCGCGCCGGCGCCCTGCGCGTGCGCGCCCGCGGCCTGCAGCACGCATGCGATCGTCATCATCACCCCAAGTCGTCCGTTCATCCGTTCTCCGTCGATCATGGCCGGTCCGTCAGCATTCGCGCGCTCATGCACGCACCGCGCGCGCGACCGGTTGCGCCAGAAAGCGCGCGAACGCCGCGCGCTCGGCCGCGCCGACCGCTGGCTCGTGCGCATTCGCGCATTGCCCCCAGACGTCGCGCATCCCGTCGATCGGCTGCCACGCGAGCACCTGCGCGCCGGTCGGATACGGCGTGACGACGGGCTCGCGATAGTCGACGCGAAAGAGCCGCGGCGCATCGCCGCCCGCGGTCCACAAATCGCCGACGTCGCGCACGCTCGCGTCGAACCAGAAACGCACCCAGCGCACGGTCGGGGCGAGCGCGGCAGCGCTGCGAGAGACGGCCGGAGGTGTGTCGGCAGACGGTGTATCCGCAGACGGCGCGACGGCAGACGACGTATCGGCAAACCGCGCAACAGCACACGCCACATCACCAGCCGCTGTATCCGCCCGCACCGCATCCCCACCCACCACCTCCGGCACGCGCATAAACCCCGCCAGCACGAGCAGCACGGCCGCCAGATCGTCGTCGCGCAACATCCGGTACGACCACAGATCCGCGACGTCCGCGCACGCGATCACCGCGATGAAGCGCTCGATCGTCAGCGCGGGCCACACATGCCGCATCGATGCGTAATGACACGCCCACCGCGCGACGAACCGCTCGCGATGACGCGCCGCGACCTCCACATCGCTCGACCCGCGGATCGCGAGCTCATCCGGTTGATATTGCCGCGTCGTCAGCACGCATTGCGCGGAGCAACGCGCGCTGCGGTGCCGCGCATAGCCGCCCGCGCCGGGCAGCGGCTCGAGCGCGCCGAAGCACAGCGGACAATGCGTCGGCCATTCGCCGCGGCGGCTCGGCCACGGCGTCGCCTTCGGCAGGCGCGGACGATCGGACGCGACGGCCGCTCGCCGCCGCTCCGGCGTGCGCGCATCGGGAGCCGCGACCGGCGGCGTCGGACGGACAGTTGCCATGGCGGCCTACCGGGCAGCGGCGAGCGCTTTCTTCAGCGCGTCTTCGTTGATCGGCGCGTTCGCGGCAAGGTTCGCGAGATACGTGCGCGCATTCTGCTGCGTGCGCTGCGCGCGCAGCATCGTGCGCAGCTGCTCCTTCACGTCGGCCAGCGGACGCGGCGCAGCCGCGCGCACGTCGATCAGCTTCACGACATGAAAACCCGACGGCGTGCGAACCGGCGCGGACACCTGCCCGGGCTTCAGCGCGTCGGCCGCCTGCCGCACGGCCGGCAGCATCAGCGAATCCGGTACGAAACCGAGATCGCCGCCGTTCGCCGCGCTCGCGGCGTCCTGCGAATTCGCCCGCGCAAGCGCAGCGAAATCGCCGCTGCGCGCGCGGTTCGCGAGATCGGCCGCCCGTTTGCGAGCGGCTTCCAGCGTCGCGGCGTCCGCATTCGACGGCACCGCGATGTAGATCTGGGCGACGTGCAGCGCACGCGGCGTAGTGAGCGCCGCGCGGTTCTGCTCGTATGCGGACTGGATCTCAGCATCGGACGGATAGTCGGCAGGCGGCGCACTGACGGATGCGAGATAACTGCGCGCGACGATGTCGCGCCGCGCCTGCTCGATCGCCGCCTGCACCTGCGCGTCCTTCTCCCAGCCTTTCGACTTCGCCTCGGCGAGCACCGCCTTCTGCGCGAGCGTCGCGCGCACGACCTGGTCGAGCGCCGCCGGGTCGGCAGCGAGCCGCTCGCGGCCTTCGGCGTTCACCGCCTTCAGCACGCCGGCGATATCGGCCTGCGTGACCGACGCCTGCGCGACGCTCGCGATCACGTCGTCCTGCGCATGCGCGGCGAGCGGTGCGGCCAGCAGCAAGCCGGCCGTCACGAGCGCCCGCGTCTTCATCTTCGTCATCATCGTTGCACTGCCCTCTCGGTTGCTGTTCAAGTGCGCACGCCGCCGGTCGCACGGCATGTGCGTCCTCACGTTCATCGCCGCATCGCCCTAGCGCACGCTCGACAGCGTCATGCGCAACACGATCGGCTGCGTCATGCCCCGCGGCGGCGCACTGCCGACCGCGCGGCCCACGAGCGCGTCGCGCAGCGCGGCATCGACCGCAGGATCGCCGGCCGGCACGCTATCGACGCGCGTCACGTGCCCGCGCCCGTCGAGCCACGCACGTATCGGCAGCACCGGCCGGTCGTCGCCGGTATCGGCGAGCCGATCGGCCCAGCGCCCGACATCCGCGCGCACCCGGCACGCGACGGCATCGTCGCCGTCGAGCACCGCCTGCAGGCGCCGCGACACGCACTCCGCATACGCGACCCAGACGGCCGGCGCCGCGTCGCTCGCCACCGCGCTCGCAGCGGGCAGCGCATGCGGCGGCAGCAGCGCACGCAGCGCGGCACCGATTCGACGTCCCACGCGTGCGCTCGCGGCGATCATGACGGCACCGCGGCCCCGGACGACGCCGCCACGGCAGCCAGCGCATCCGGACGGTCGGCGTCGGCCGCACGGGCCGCCGCTTCCTGCTCGGCGAGCGCCGGACGGTTGCGCAGATGCAGCAGGAATTCCTGGATCAGCCGGTCCCACAGCTCGACCGTCGAGCGCAGATGGCGCTCGGACACGCCGCCCGCGACCACCACGTCCATCTCGAGCGCGAGAAACGCGCCGTGGCTCGCGAGACGCGCGAAGCGCTTGGTCCGGTTCCAGTTCGCCACCAGTTCGGCCGGCAACTCGCCTTGCACCTGCAACACGCAGGACAGCGTGTAGTCGAGGTAGACGATCCGCGCGGCGTCGATGGCCGGCGGCACGCCTACGGCCGGATTGCCGAAGCGCACCGCGAAGCCGACGCCCTGACTCGCGCTCATCAGCTGCATCGCACCGTTCTGTTCGGCCACCGTCACGCGATAGCCCGCGCGTCGCAGGATCTCGGCGAGCCGCTCGGCGCTGACGGCTTCGATCGGCGCATCGTGTGCCGCGCGTTCGTCGGCGGTGTTGGTTTGCTCATGTTCCATGTCTGTGTTCCCGGTATTCAACGAATCGATCGGTTCGGGCCGGCGCCGGCTCGCGGTCACTGCCCGCTCGCACTTGCACCAGCGCTTGCGCCGGAGGACGCGGCCGATGCGGCGGCCGCCGACGCGGGCGCCGCAGCCGGCGCGCGTGCGGCCGCGTCGTACTTGCCCGCATACAGCGCATCGCCGTAGCGTTGCGCGAGCTCGTCGTACCTGACGCGCACCGACTGCGCGAACGGCTGGCGCGACGCGAAGAACGTGCCGATGCCGACATGCTCGTACGCGTCGAGGATCTCGTGGCCGACGCGATACAGCGCCGCATTGTGGGCCTCGCAGGTTTTCAGTTGCGTGTCACGCGCGGCGAGATCCTGCTGCGCCTGCACATGCTGCGCATCGCGCGTACGCGACACGGCGAGCAAATCGTCGTACGACGCCTTGTACTTCGCGAGCGAGCGCGCATCCTGCTCGCGCGCCGCCCGTTCGGCCGCCAGCGCGCGCTTCGCGGCCGCTTCGGCGCCCGTGTCGCCGCGTGCGGCCGCGAGCTGGGCCTGCGCCGCCTTCAACTGGGCGAGCGCGTCGTCGCGCTGCTTCTCAGCGGCCGCCTTGTCGGCCTGCAACTGCGCCTGGTTGTCCTGCAGCTGGCGCAACTCCTGCACGGTCGAGCGCAGCTGGCTGCGCAGCTTGTCGTCGATGCTCTGCGCATGCGCTGCGCCGGCCGCCAGCAGCAGCACGCCCGCGAGCATCGTGCGATAGGTCGTGTTCATGCGCGGCTCCGGTCAGAAGCGAGCGTTGAGCTCGAGCTGCAGCACGTCGATCGACACCGGCGGCCCGTACACTTCCTTCGAGCTCAGGTAGCGGGCCGACACCCACGTATCGCGCGCGACCGCATAGGCCGCGCCGATCACGTAGCCGCGTGCGTTGGTGCCGCCGAGATGGAAGTCGGAATCGTTGAATGCGTCGAGCACCGCGTCCGGCTGCAGGTACTTGTATGCGATCGAGAAATTCCACTGGCCCTTCTCGCGCAGCTCCGGCTCGCCGATCGTCGCCTTCGCGAGGAAGCCGTTCGGGCCGCTGCGATAGTCGGCGCGCGTCGCGTTCACCGACGTCGACTCGTAGTTGTTGACCGGCAGCGACGCCGCCGCGAACGCCTTGTTGTCGTTGTACGCGAGGTTGCGCACGTATTCGCCGTCCAGGCGCAGCTTGATGCGATCGGCGACGACCGTATCCCACTGCGCCTTCAGGTCGAGCAGCCGGTAGTTGTACGCGAGACCGAACAGCTGCGGCTGCGGCGTCATCCCCGGTGCGAGGTTCGGGTTCTGCACGATGTTGCGCAGCGCCATCAGCGTGTTGCCGCCCTGCATGAACACGGGCGCCTCGTTGTCGGTGCTGCAGCTGGTCGCGCCGAGATACAGCGCGCACGGCGACGACAGCGTGCCGCGCATGTTCTGGAAGTCGTAGTACGCAACCGCGCCCCTCAGCCGGTTCCGCGCGTCGATCTTCCAGTCCGCGCCGAACTGCGCGCCGAACATCCACTTGGTATCGCTGCCGGCCTTGTCGGTGCTGTTGGACGGGAAGTTCTCGCCCGTGTACTGGATCGGGAACACGCCGAGCGTGCCGAACAGCGTGACGTCCGGATTCCACGGCAGCGCATGCTGCAGGTTCGCGGCGAAGCCGTCCATCATCAGGTCGTCGGAGAACACCAGGTCCGACTTGAAGAACGGATTGTCGAAACGGCCGGCCGTCAGGTTCAGCCACGGCGCGGGCCGGTACGCGAAGAACGCCTTGTTCAGCCAGATGCTCTTCTTGCCCCAGCCGCCGCCGGCCGTCCCCGTCGTGGACACCGGGCCGTTGTCGTTGCCGCTCGCGAGCTGCAGGCCGGCGATCATCTCGTCGGACAGCGTCGCGGTCACGCCGAGCCGCGCACGGTAGCGCAGCAGGTTGTTGCGGTTTTGCGTGGTGTTCTGCGTCGGCAGCTGCGTGGTGTTGGTGTTCGAGTTGATGTCGAAGCCGCCGCCCTGGTTGATCGCCGCGAAGTTCGTCACGTTGTTCGCGTTGCGGCTGCCGTAGAAGTGGTATTCGTCGCGCACGCGCATGTCGCCGTCGAGCTTGATGCGCGACACCCAGTCGGGGAACGTGTTCGGCTGCGCCCAGTTCTCGGCCTTCGCCTGCGCGATCACCTCCTGCTTCACCTGGTCGCGGATCTGGTCGCGCACGAGCTGCGGCACGTACGGCACCGCGACGTCGCCCGGCTGCGTCGGCGGGTTCACGACGCCCGCCGCGGCCGCGACCGGCACGCCGGCGCCGCGCGCGGCGCGCGCCTGCACGGCCTCGCTGCGCGCCTCGCTGATCAACTCGTTCGCGTTCTGCTGCGTGAGCACGCCGCGCTTGACGAGCAGGTTGATCAGGTTGATCACCACGCTCTCGGTCGGCGCGGCCTTGCCCGCCGCGGCTTGCGTGGCCAGCGATTGCGCGTGCGCGGTCGACGCGCAGGCCAGCCCGAGCGTGAGCACCGCCGCGCCGACGCGC
This sequence comes from Burkholderia sp. WP42, assembly GCF_000745665.1. Lineage (NCBI taxonomy): Bacteria > Pseudomonadati > Pseudomonadota > Betaproteobacteria > Burkholderiales > Burkholderiaceae > Burkholderia > Burkholderia sp. WP42. The sequence continues at coordinate 356,252 of NZ_KN050724.1, forward strand.
GACAGGCGCGCGGGCAGCGCCCCGCTGCGGGGCGCCGCGCCCCGTCCGTTCATCTTGTGACTCATCGAAGCACTCCGAACAATTTCCGTTTCTTGTGCGGCAGCATCCGTGCGACGGAGCTGCCCCTTGGATTGATTCGCCATTCGCGCGCGGTGCGTCATGCGGGCTTGCGCCCCTGCAGCCGCACCAGCACCGGATACGCGGTCGCGGGCGGCGGCGCTTCGTCGACCCGGCCGAGCGACTCGACCGCCGCGAGCACCGCCGCGTCGATCTTCGCGTCGCCGGTCGACTGCGCGATCGTCACCTTCGTGATGCGCCCGGACGCGTCCATCCACAGGTTCAGGCTGCCCGCGAAGCGCGCGCCGCCGGCTTCCTGCACGCCCTTGTCCTGCTCGATCGCGCGCTGCAGCACGTACACCATGTACTGCGCGTAGCTCGCATTGCCGAACTTGCCGCCGCCGCTGCCGACCATCCCCGAACCGTCGCCCGCGCCGATGTTGAAGCTGTCGGTGCCGGCCTGCGCGGGCGCGTTCATCGTCATCTGCTTCGGCTGGTCGTCCGACGGCTTCGGCGCTTCGGACGGTTTCGGCGCGATCGTCGGCCGCTCGACCGGCGTCTTGACCTCGTCCTTCACCTTCTCGGGCGGCGGCTTCTTCGGCGGCGGCGGTGGCGGCGGCGGCAGCGGAATCACCGTCGTCACCTGCGGCGCGCTCGCGCGCTTCACGCCGGCCGTATCGCCCGCGAAATGCCAGATCAGCGCGGCGAGCGCGGCCAGCGCGAGCGCGATCGCGACCGGCTTCACGTAGCGGCCGGGGCCCTTGTGCGGCGGGCCGCCGTTGTAGGTCATTTCCATCGCGTCAGCCGCCCTGCTTCGCCTTGCCCGTCACGAGGCCGACCTGCGACAGGTCGAGGCGGCGCAGCAGGTCGAGCACGTCCATCACCTTCTGGTATTGCACGGCGGCATCGCCCTTGAGCACGATCGGGAATTCCGGGTTGGTCGCCTTCTCGGTGCGCAGCCGGCTCTCTAGCTCGTCCATCGTCACCGGATACGCGTCGAGAAAGATCTGCCCGGAATCGGCCACGGTGATCGCCTTCGTCTTGGGCTTCGCGAGGCTCGCGGACGAGCTCGCCTTCGGCAGATCGACCTTGATGCCCTGCACCGACGCGGTGGTCATGATGATGAAGATGATCAGCAGCACGTACGCGAGGTCCAGCATCGGCGTGATGTTGATGTCGTCGTACGGCTTGTCGTCGTCCTGAACCTGCATGGTGGTCTCCTGCGTGCGTTCAGTCGGCCAGCACCGCGTGATCCGGCGTGCGGTGCGCTTCGGCGAGGCGCGTGACGAACTCGTCGACGAACACCTGCATGTTGGCGGTCACGTTCTTGTTGCGGATCAGCAGGTAGTTGTAGCCGAACAGCGCGGGAATCGCGACGAACAGCCCGGTGACCGTCGCGAGCAGCGCGGCCGCGATACCCGGCGCGATCGCGTTCACGTTCACGTCGCCGGCCGCGGCGATCGCGGCGAACGTGATCATCACGCCGACCACCGTGCCGAGCAGGCCGAGGAACGGGCCGCCGGAGATCGCGATGGTCAGCAGCACCATCGACTTCGACAGCCGCTGGTTCTCGCGCACGAGCGTCGCGTCCATCGACGCGCGAATCGCCTCGATCGATTCGCTGGTGATCACCGTGCGGCCGTTGCCGTCCACGCGGCTGTGGATCTCGTGCACACCGGCCTTGTAGAGGCGGTACAGCGACGACTGGTACAGCCGGCGCCCGTCGGCGCTCGCCTCGTCGACGTGCGCGAGGCCCACCAGATGACGGCCGGCCACTTCGCGAAAGCGCTGCACGAAGTACTGGTTCGCCTTGTCGACGGTGCCGACGTAGCGCGCCTTGGTCCACATCACGACCCACGACACGAGCGCCATGCCGAGCAGGATCGTGATCACGACCCAGGCGTCCACCGTCACCGACTGCACGATCACGCCGAAGTAGCCGAAGCCGAAGCCCGACTGCTTCTCGTCCGCGCCGTAGGCGACGAGCTTCGATTCCGAGCCCTGCGCGAGCGCATCGAGCGCGAGCGCGGCCGGCGTGCGCGCGATCTTCGACAGCCGCAGCTCGTCGAGTGCACCGTTGTACGCGGCAAAGCCGGCCGGCGCGCCGGCCGCGTCCGCACCGACCGTCGCCGCGCCGTTCAGCGCCGGCAGCACCGCCGCGACCTGCGCGGCCTGCTTGCCGTTCACGTAGACGGTGAGGTTCTTGCCGTCGGCGGTCACCGCGAGATAGGCCCACTGGTTCGCGGCGAGCGGCGCCGCAGTCGGCGTGCGCACCGGCGCCGCGCTGCCGGCCGCGCCGTCGACCTGCGCGAACGGCACGCCGTTGTCGAGGCCGATCAGCAACGCGTTCGCGCCGTCGCGGCGGCCGTACAGCAGCGTGTTCGGCGCGAGCGCGGCCGGCTTGACCCACGCGCTGAACGTGAAGCTGCCGCCGGCCGGCACGTTCAGCGACGGGCTCGCGGGCAGCGTCAGCGATGCATTGCCGTCGAAGCGCGCGCCCTTGCCGACGATGCCGTCCTCGATCGCGCGCGACGTCGCGTTCTGCGCGTTGTTCGCGTACGCGGTCGCGTCCTTCGGCGGCGTGCCCGGCGCGCCGTTGAAGTGGTACACGAGCGTGTAGTCGGCGTCGAACGTGTCGGCCGGCTTGCCGCCGTCCGGCGCCTTCTTGTTGCCGTAGTACATCCAGATCGATTCCGCCGCGCCCGCCGGCATCTTCGGCACGTCGACCCAGATCAGCGCGACGCCGAGCACCGGGTCGTACTGTTCGACGTGGTAGTTCAGCGGGGTCTTGTCGTCGGCCGCGACGAAGCGGATGTCCGCGCCGTTGTCGGCCAGCCCGTCGAACTGGAAGTTGCCCGAATGCAGGCGAATCGGCAGCGGCACGCGGCCGGCCGACTCGGCGAGGTTCGCGCCTTTCGGGCTCGCGTCGATGGTGATCGCCTTCCGGTACGACCAGTCGTTCTGCCACCATGCGTTGGCAATGCCGGGCAGCACGCCGAGCATCGCCGCCAACAGGAAAAACAAGACTCGCTTCACGATCCACTCCCCGAATGTGCGGGCGCCGCGCTCGCCGCAGCGCCCCGGCACGGTCAAAAAAAAATCCGTCAGAACCCCAGCCGTACGTAGAAATCGAAACGCGGGCTGTACTGCCGCGTATAGACGCCGGCCTTCAGCGGCCATCCGGCCTCGAAATCCGCGCTCGCGTACTTCATCAGCTGCAGCCGCGTGCCGACGCCGACGCTCATCAGGTTGAAGCGCGACGTCTGCTCCGGCAGCGGGCTCAGCAGCCACAGATGCGCGGCGTCGAAAAATGCGTGGAAGCGCCACTCGTTCACGCGGCTGCCGACCGCGCCGCCGAGCCACTTCGACAGCGACGGGCTGCGCAGCTCGAGCGACGCGATCACGCCGCTGTCCGCGGTGTCTTCGGCCTGCATGTAGCCGCGCACGCTGTTCATCCCGCCCGCGGCGAACTGCTCGCTCGACACGAGCGGCGAGTTCGACAGCTGCGCGCTCACGTGCGCGTTGGCCTGCATGTCGTTCGCGAAGCGCTGCGTATGGTTGACGTCGAACTTGCCGTACACGAAATCCGGCGTCGCGTTGTAGCGCTTGTTGTCCCAGGCACCCCAGTCGCTGCCGAGGCCGCGGATGTTGGTCGTCAGCGACGCGGAGAACGACGTCTGCGAGTTCGTCAGGCTCAGCTGGCCGCTGTACGAGAACGTCACCGGCACATAGGTCAGCGGCGCGGTGGAGGTCTGGCCGACCACGCTCACGTTCTCGTCGTAATGCTTGCGGTCGATCTCGATGCTGACCGTGTGCGCGTAGGTTTCGGATCCGGGCAGCGCATAAATCGCGGTGAAGCCGTACGTCGTGCCCTTGCCGAGCACGTTGGTGCCGCCGACCGACGCGACGTTGCTGTCCGAATGCACGACGGTCGCGAGGAAGCTCCAGCGCGTGTCCCTGATCGGCGCGAGATACGAAAACGCATAGACGCGCGCATCGTTCGGATGCTGCGGCGCGATCACGTAGGTGCCGGAGATCACGTGGCCGAGCTGCCAGAGGTTCGAGTAGCTGAGGCTCGCACTCGTGCGCAGCGCGGACGTGCCGGGGCTGTTGTCGTTGTTCAGTTCGAGCGTGCCGTGCAGCGGGCTGTGATCGTCGACCTTGAGATCCACGTCGACCGTCTGCGGCATCGTGCCCGGCTTGAGCACCGGAATCACCTGCCGGTCCGCCGAGCGGTTCAGGCCCGTGAGCTGCTGCTGCGCCTGGTTGAAGTCGGGCACCTTGCCTTCGGCGAGCGCGGGCACCGCGTCGCGGATGTTCTGCGGCGAGTCGTATCGCGCACCTTCGACGCGCAGCCGGCCGACCTTCGCCTCGGTCACCTGCAGCAGGATCACGCCGTTCTTCACCTGCTGCTGCGGCAACTCGACGACGACCGACTGATAGCCGCGATCCTGATAGACCTTCTGCAGCGCATCGCGCGCGCCGTTCACGTCGGCCAGCGTGCGGCCCGGCCCTTCGAACGGATAGACGGCCTTCTCGATCTCGAGCGCGGGCAACGTCGTGTTGCCGCGCACGACGAATGCGTTGACGTCGAACGTCTGCGGCGCCGGCGCTTGCGGCGCGGCGGCGCTCGCGGCCGGCGCCGCGGCGGCTTGCTGTGCGCGCACGCCCGGTGCGCCGCACAGGCCGCCGGCCAATACGGCGCCGGCCAGGCATCGGCATCTCAGCCGCCATCGTTCGCGTGACTTGCGGTCTACTCTCGGCGGCATGCGCCATTCCCCTATGTGGTTCCGATTCCCGGACCGGCCGTGCTGCATGCGCCGCCCGCTCCGTTATCAAATGCCTGTTTCACTTTGATGACGCTTGGTTCGCCATCCTTATCGTGGACTGCGCGGTGCGTTGCCGAGATTTCCGATACCCGCAGCCGTAGCATCGAACGATGGCGCCGTTCGTGTCACCGCCGTCGCACTGTCGAACGGCCTCGACCGTGTCAATCGGAAAGGACGAATCGTCATCGCACAACCCGCAACCATCGACGCGGCCGCATCGCATTCGACCGCGTCGCGAGCGTGCCCGATGCACCGGCTTGCCGCTCTCACCTACCTAGACGGAACGAAGTACGCATTGCCGCAAACTTTTTTGTGCGAGCAGCCGGCGCGACGCCTAACACGTGCAGCCGCCGCTCGGCCCGCGAATACGCGCGGCCGACGGCGCCGCTCCAGCAGCGGCGTCGACGGCATGCGGCCTGCAATGCGCGCACGGCGGAAGCCCGCGCGCTCGCGCGGGATGCCGTGCAGGAATGTGCGTGGCCCCCGGTTTCGTATGCGTATCGTTTGCGTGGCCATCACGGCTCTACGGCGTTGCACTTGCTTGCAGCGTCGGCAAACGTACGCCGCCCGACGGGCATCGCGCGATGCGCGATGCGCCATGCGGGCAGCCCGACCATCGTCTGATGCTATCGGGAAGTTTTTGTGACATTGAGCTGAAGATATCCACCAGAGCGACGGCGATCGCGCACGCATCGTGAAAGGCTGCGGTATCGCGCGCCCCGATCCGTCTTAATCAAATGAGAACAACACGCCGACGAAGGGTCCGTTTCATGTCATTCGCCACGATGCTCGTGCGCTGGCTCGCCGGCCGAATCGCCGGCGCGGCCGCACCGCCGAACCCGCAGCGCGCGGCCGCCGCCCGCAGCGTCGCGTCGCCGCGCCCGTTGCGCTGGCGGGCGCCGTGGCTCGCGTGGCAACTGCTGTCGTGGTGCGCATTGACGCTGCTCGCACCGCCGGTCTGGTCGATCGGCGCGCTGCTGCTGGTCAACGCGTCGAGCGACCAGCCGCTGTTCTGGGCATTCGCGATCGCGATCGTGCCCGTCGCGAACGGCATCGCGATCGTCGCGGCGAATCAGCGCCATCACCGCATGCCGTTCACGCGCCGCTCGACGGTCGCGCTGTTCATGTTCTTCGTTGCGACGGCGATCGGCTGCACGCTGTTCGTGCTGCTGATGTGGCGCTCGCATGCGATCCCGGCACTGGTCGGGCCGCTCGCCGTCGACGGCGGCGACCTGCGCCCCGCGACGCTCGCATGCTGGGTCGCGGCGCTTGCGGCGACGTTCGGCGTCACGTCATCTGCGCATGCGAGCATCGCTCACGCATGGCTGGCGTTCGAGGCATAAATCAGGATCTGAACGCGGCTGCGACCACATAACGGGGGCACGCGAATGCATCGACACGGAAGATCCTGTGCAACACGCGCGCCGCGCGCGCGCGGCATCGCGATCGTGACGGTGCTGCTGGTCGTCGCGCTGGCGGCGACACTCGCGGCCAGCGTGCTGTGGCGCCAGCAGGTGGCGATGCGCGACGTCGAGAACCAGCGGCTCGCGACGCAGACGATGTGGGTCGAGCGCGCCGCGGTCGAATGGGCGCGTGCGCTGCTGCGCGCGCAGAACGCGACGTCGAACGTCACCTTCGTCGGCCAGCCGTGGTCGACGCCGTTCGCCGACGTGCGGCTGTCCGACCTGCTGCCGCCGGATGCGATCGCGGTCAATGCAGAGCTTGCGCGCGCGTCGATCGCCGGCAACGTCGAGGACGCGCAGGCGCGCTTCAACCTGCTGAACCTCGTGTCGCGCGTCGCGCCGGGCAAGCCGTGGCAGGCCAACGCGGAAGGCGTGCTCGCGTATCGGCGCCTGCTCGGCGCACTCGGGCTCGACGCCGCGCTCGCGCAAGCGACGGCCGACTACATGCTGCGCTCGCTGCGCGACACGAACGGCCCCGACGGCTGGCCGCTGCAACTCGTGAGCGTCGACGATCTCGCCCGCATTCCCGGCTACGACGCACGTGCGATCGATGCGGTCGCACCGTTCGTGACGGTGCTGCCCGACCTGACGATGGTGAATGCGAACACGGCGGCCGAGCCGGTGCTCGTCGCGGCGATTCCGACGCTGTCGGCAAGCCAGGCAAAGCGGCTCGTCGACCGGCGCGCCACCGCGTACTTCGTCAGCACCGGCGACATCGCCGAATATCTGCTGCCCGCGCCGGGCGGCAACGCGACGCTGCCCGACGGCGCGGCCGTGGGCGTCACCAGCGGCTACTTCATCGTGCATTGCCGCGTGCATTCGGCGCGGATCAACGCACGCGTCGACACGCTGATCGCGCGCTACGGCAGCGGCAACTTCACGTGGACATCGGTGATCTGGGTGCGGCGGCTCGCGAGTTGAAGCGGGCCGCGCTGGTTGCGCAGGCGCCGCCGCGCTAGACGGGCGACGACTCGGTCAACCCGACCGTGCGCGCCGCTTGCGGGGCCATCGCACACTCGAACGTCAAGCGCGTGAGGCTCGTCTCCCGCACTTCGCCGAGCAGGCGGTTCCAGTCGTCGATCGACACGAGCAGCGCGATCGGCCGGTTGTATTTCGTGACCATCACGAGCGCATCGCCCGCATGCCGCAGCGCCTTCGACGGATTGCTGCTGAAGTCGCGCGTCCCCATCGCGATCGTGCGCAGGCTGAACACGTTCGCGGCAGCATCGTCGCCGTCGTCGTGCAGCAGCCGTTCGAGCGTCGCCGCGCGCAGCAGCGCCTGCGATTTCGCGGACAGCCGGTCGCGCCGTTTGCGCCGCTCGCTGCGCGGATCGACATGCACGGCGAGCAGCCGCACGAGCTGGCCGAGCGTGGTCGCGGGCAGCTGGTCGTAGCGGCGCCACCAGTCGGGCGGCAGCGCGACCATCATCCCCGCGTAGACCGCGGTGACGCCGTCGGCGATATGCGCCGGGAGACGTTCGGCGTTGCGCGCGTCGAGGTCGAGCGCCGCGCCGATCACCTGGGTCATCATGCTGAACGCGTTGTACGCGAGCGCCGCGATACCGCACGCGAGCAGCGACGCGCGCGCCGGCGCGTCGCCGAACGGCGCACCTTCCCGTACCGGCGCGAGCGGCAACGGCAGCGCGTCGCGCCAGCGTCGGCGCGACAGCTGCACGATCTGCACCGCATCGCACCGGGCCGGCGACAAGTCCGTCAACAGCGTGGTCGTCCCCGCAAGATCGCCGTCCGCCCGCGCGCGACGCCATTCGATGCGGCGCAACGCACCGGCCGCATCGTCGTCGCCCGCCATCGCGACCGGCTGCTCGTACACGAGGCCGTCGCCGCATGCGCCGGCCTCGCGCCACGCACCGAGCGGCCGGCATCCGCTTGCGCGCCCATGTTCGCGCAAGATCAACGCGCCGCCGCGGCGCGGCCAGCCCGACAGGATCGCGTCCGCATCGAAGCCTCCGTCGACGATCCACAGCTCGCCGGGCCGCACCGTCTCGAGCAGCGCAGCGACGAACGCGCGCGCGTTCTGCCGGCCGCGTTCGACCGGCAGCAGATCGACGATCAATCCGAGATCGGGATCGTAGACGGGCAGCACGCGCGCGCCGGTGTCGGGCGCGCGTTCGCGCGCAGCAGCGTCGCGCAGCCGACCGCCATCGCCGGCATCCGGCGCGGCCATCCATCCGTCGTCCGCGTCCTCGAGCACGCGCAGCCGCATCCCCTCGAATCCGCGCTCGTCCGCGCGCACCGCCGCGATCGGCTGCAGCAGCTCCGCGCTGTCCTTCACGAGCGCACGCCCCCAGCCGGCGCGCAGCCGGCTCATCGCGTCGTGCAGCGCGGCGACCGCGGCGCCGCCGGTCGATGCGCTGCCGCCCGCATCGGATCGCGTGCGCGCCCGTGCGGCGATCGCCGCGATCGCATCGACCGCGCGCGCGAACAGCGCCTCGCGGATCGGCTCGTCGTCGGGCTCGCCGCCTGCATCGTCGCGCGTATCGGGCCAGTCGTCGTGCAGCGCGCATTGCAGCATGAGCCGCGTCATGATCGCCATCGGGCTCTGTTCGACGAAGCGTTCGACCACCGCGCGCGTCATCGGGCCGCTCCGTATCGTTCGCCCCGGCACGCTCGCCGTTGCCGGGCCGCAGCAGCCGCCTCGCGAGCGACCGAACGCGCACCGCCGCCTGCCGTCGCGGCGCGCGGTTCGCCATCGACGCACGCGGTGACGCGCACTTTACTTACGCGCACGTCGCGACGATGCCTGACTGGCGCCCGGCGCAGGTCCGGCACGGCGGCGAGCTGCTGCAATGGATGGTCGACCATATCGTTGCTCTGCAAGAATCCGCCCGTTGTTCGAACGCTTCCCGTTTCTGTGTGAACCGCCACGCGACGTGGACGATCGGCTAGACGCCGCGCGGCGTGGCACGTACGACTGCCCGCGGCCGGCCGCTCACTGCGCCACACCCCACGCCCCACGCGGCGGCGATCCGCAGGCCCGCATCGGCCTCCGGTCCCGCTTCACGGCCCCCTCGCTCTCTCGTATACAAGGTCGAAGCGGGCGCGCCTAACCCGCAGAATTTCGCGCACGACGCGCTGCCGCGCAGACGAAAACGATTCCGCCGCGGCCCGGCATGCCGCATGGACCGAGCGCTCAATGCGTACGCGTCGAGCCGCCCCGCTCCGGGCCGCCGATCGCCGCGAGCACGGCCCACATCCAGATCAGCTCGCGCACGGTGCGCGCATGCTCGTCGCTCTGCGCGCGCCAGCGCCGGAACGCGTCGAGTTCGTGTTCCGTGGTCTCGCCGGTGCGCAGCCACAGCAGCCAGCGCACCGCGCCTTCGCGGATCGCGTCGGCGCGCGCGTGCGCGTCGCCGGAATCCGCATCCCGTTGCGATTCGTCGATCATCACGCCACCGCCCGAAGCTGCCTCGACACCGATCCCCCGCGCCGCGCATCGCTGCACGGCCGGGGCGCCCGCCATCCACGCCCCGGATCCGACCACGCGCCACCGGGCAGCCGCATACGGCGGCCCGACGTTTGCCGGCCCTCATTGATCAGGTCGTATCGGACGACGGTAACCCGCAACGCGCGCGCGGCAGCGCGAGCACGCCGGCCGTTGCGGCAGAGGAAGGAGAAAGAAGGAGAAAGAAGGCGAAGAACGCGCCGGTCAGCTCAGCAACACGATGTTGCCGGGCAGGCGCGTGATGTGCGCGCCGTACAGGCGGCCGACCATGTCGATCACGTCGTCGAGCCGCGCGATCGGAAACTGCGCCTGCATCCGATTGGCGCCGAGCGCGGTGCGCCGCAGCACGACCCGGCCGGGACGATAGCGGTTGATTTCGTCGATGACGCTCGACAGCGGCACGTCGTTGAACACCAGCATGCCGCGCCGCCACGCGCTGATCGCGCCCGGATCGGCGCGCGTTACGGGCTGCACGCCGCGATCGTTGTAGACCACCTGATCGTCGGCCTTCAGCGTGCGCGCGCCGCGCGGATGCGCGAGCGCGACCGTGCCGGACAGGCACGTCACGCACACCTGCGCACCGGTGCGCCGCACATTGAAGCGCGCGACGGTAGCCTGCATGCGGCCGTCGCCGGCGACCACGGTCACCGGCTGCAGCGGCGTCGCGCGGCCGGCGGGCGGCGTGGCCGCGTCGATCTCAGCCTCGCCCGCGACGACTTCGACACCGTGCGCGGCATCGCTCGCCGGCAGCATGTCGATGCGCGTCTGCGTGTTGAGCGCGACCGTCACGCGCGACGACAGCGCGACGCTGCGCTGCTCGCCGGTGCCCGTGTGGTAATCGGCGGTCAGGTCGCCGAGCGACGGCCACAGCTGCAGCGGCGGGCGCACCGCGAGCCACGACGCGCCCGCGGCCACCGCGAAGCCGATGAACGCGCGGCGGCCCGTGCGCATCGTGCGCTCGCGCTTCGCGACGCTGGCCCACGCGGCGCTCGTGCGTTCTTCCTGCGCGAGTTCGGCGGCCGCCGTGCGCAACGATCCCCACGTGTCGCGCAGCAGCGCGGCCGCCTGCGGACGCTGCGCGCACCAGCGCTCGAACGCGTCGGCGTCGGCCTGGCTCGCTTCGCCCGAGCGCAGACGCAGCAGCCACGCGCTCGCTTCGTCGAGGGCGTCGTGGGCGGGTTCTGCCTGGGCTTTCGTCATCATCCGGGTACTCAAAATTTACGCGGCCCGCCTCGCGAGCCCGTGTACGAATCGCCGTCTTCCTGCATGCGTTGCAGGCAGTACTTCATCGCCGCGCTCAGTTCGCTTTCGACGAGCCGCAACGAGATGCCGAACTGCTCGGCGATCTCGCGGTTCAGCAGCCCGTCCACGCGCGCGGCCAGCAGGATCGCACGGCGCCGCGGCGGCAGGCCGAGCAGCACGTCCTTCAGCGTGTCGACCTTGCGGCGCGCCGCAACGATGCGCTCCGGGTCGGCCAGCTCGTCGGGCGTCTCGAGCAGCGTTTCGACGTCGTCGTCGTGCAGATGGCGGCGCTCGCGGCGATGCTGGTCGATCGCGACATTGTTCGCCATCCCGAGGATGTAGGCGTCCGCGTTCGTCACCTGCGTCGACACGTTGGCGTTCTCGAGGCGCAGCCAGGTCTCGTGCAGCGCGTCGGTCGCGCCGTCCTTCGAGCCGGTCACGCGCTCCAGACGCCTGACCAGGTACGCGTAGCGCGCCGCCAGCAGCTTCCGGAGGCCGCCGCGCGTGGTGTCGGACGTATCTGACGTATCGGACATGTCGCCCTAGCCTCGCGACGCCGCCGGCGGACAACGAAAATGCACGCCGTTGCCCTCCGGCCGCAGCAGGATCGTGACCGGCTGCGGCAGGTCGGCCGGCGGCGCATCGTCCAGCTTCAGCGCGCGCAACGCGTGCAGCACCGCCGCGTCGCGGGCGGCCGAACCGCTCGATGCCACCATGTTGACTGCCACCACCGTCCCCCTGTTGTCGATGCGCACCTGCGCGACGAGTCGATAGCTGCCCGGCACGGCCGCGGGCTGCGCGCACAGCGCATCGATCAGATGCGCCTGCAGCATGCCCGCGAACGCACGCCGCTCGCCCGATTCGCCTATCCCGTCGATCGGCAGCGCGGCGTCCGATGCGTCGGCCGCGGACGGCGCCGCATCGGCGGCCGGCTGCGCGACGATGATCGCTTCGTCAGGGCGCGCGAATTCCGCGCGCAACCCCGTTCCTGCCAGCATCCGCTCGAGCGCGTCGCGCGGTGCGAAGTCCCCCTGCACCGGTGCGCTCGTGCGGCCGTCGAGCAGCGGCGCCGGCGCGAGCACGAGCAGCTCGGTCAAGCGCGCGAAATCCTGCAGCGCCTTCGCGAGCGGCTGCGCGCGCAGCGCGAAGTGCGCGACGCTGCCCGGCGGGCGGCCCGCGACACCCGCCTCCTGCGCGAGCGCGCCGCGCAGGCACGGCACGACGAACACGAGCCACGCGACGAGCGCCACGACACCGGTGGGCGCCCGTGAACGAGTCATGAATCCCTGGTCGGAAGTGGAGTTGCACGCCGCGTGCCGGAACGCATCCCGCCGACAGCCGTACCGTCGCGAGCGAACGTCAGATTGTGAGCGGGCACTGTGACAGTCAGGTGAAGCGTGCGGTCGCGCGAAACCGGCCCGCCTCATGCGCCGCATCGCTCACGGCCGGCGCACGACGAAGTTGCCGATACCGGTGCCGACCACCGCCATCCGCACGTCGCCGGACCACAGCGTGATCGTCACGGGCACGTCGATGCCCTCGTTGCCGAGCACGACCGGCGACGGTGCGTCGCCGCCGCCGGTGTAGCGTACGGTGACGCCGGTCACCGCGGCGCCCCAGCGGCGCGCGCGATACAGGTCGTCCGTCATCGGCGCCCAGCCGCCGCCGTCGGTGCGCTGGACGAACCGGTAGCCGCCGCCGACCGCTTGCCATGCGATCGGTATCGAGCGCACCTGCGCGTCGTCGCCCGCCGATTCGAGCAGGTTCGCGAGCCGCTGCGCTTCCTCGGCGAGATCGGTACGGCGATTGCGCGACGGCGTGAGCGTGACGACCGCGACCAGCAGCCCGACGATCACGAGCACGACCAGCATCTCGAGCAACGTGAAGCCGCGTTGCGTGCCTGTGCGCGGCCGCCGCGCGTCCGTGGTTCGTGGGTTTTCGTGCCGCGTCATCGTGGATTCACCGTTGCGTCAAAGAATGGAAAGCGTCGCCCGAACCGCCCGATCGCCATGAAACCGCTCACGCTGCTCCACACCGTCGCGTCCCGCGCGGATCCCGTCGCCGTCGTCGCGACGCTGGCCGCCGCGGCTGCGCTTGTCGCCGTATCGCTGTATGCGGTACGCGTGCTCGGCACGACCGCAGCGCCGGTTGCCGTGCCGATGCTGCCCGCACCGCCCGACGTCGCGGCCGGCGCACGGCTGTTCGGCGCGCCGCCCGATGACGGCCGCGATGCGGTCCGGGTGCTCGGCGTGATCGCATTCGACGCACGCCGCGCGGCCGCGATCGTCGGCGTCGGCGGCGACGCGGCCCGCGTCGTGTCGCGCGGCGCGCCGATCGGCGCAACCGCGACGCTCGCCGACGTGCACGCGCGTTCGATCGTCGTCGAGCGCAACGGGCTGCGCCGCGAGATCACGCTGCCCGCGGCCGGGCACGCCGACGCGTTCGCGCGCTGACACGCCCATCACTGCACCATGTTGTTCAGCTCGATGATCGGCATCATCACCGCCAGCACGATCACGAGCACCACGCCGCCCATCGCGAGGATCAGCAGCGGTTCGAGCAGGCTGGTCAGAAACATCGTGCGGCGCTCCAGCTCGCGCGACTCGCCTTCGGATGCGCGATCGAGCATCGTCGTCACGTCGCCGGTCGCTTCGCCCGAGCGGATCAGGTGCACGAGCACCGGCGGAAACGTCTTCGTATGGGCCAGCGCGCGCGACAGCGCCGAGCCTTCGCGCACGCGCACGATCGCATCGTCGACGTTCGCGCGCATCGCGCGGTTCGACAGCGTCTCGCCGGCCGCCTGCAACGCGCGCAGGATCGGCACACCGGCCGCCGTCAGAATGCCGAGCGTGCTCGCGAAGCGCACCGTGTTGTAGCCGCGCACGAGCTTGCCGGCGAGCGGCGCGGTCAGCACCCACGTGTCGAACCTGAGGCGCGGCGCATCGCGCGACAGCACCTTGCGGATCGCATAGACGATCGCGACCGTCGCCGCGAGCGACGCCCACCACCAGTGCCGCACGAAACCGGACAGCGCCATCATCACGACCGTCAGCGTCGGCAGCTGCTGCTTCGTGCTGGTGAACACGTTCGCCACCTGCGGCACCACGTAGCTCAGCAGGAACGTGACGATGCCGAACGCGATCAGCGTGACGATGCCCGGATAAGTGAAGGCCAGCAGGATCTTTTGTTTCAGCGCGTTGCTCTGCTCGATGTAGTCGGCGAGCCGCGCCAGCACGACGCCGAGCTTGCCGGTGTGTTCGCCGGCCGCGACCAGCGCGCGGTAGATGTCGGGGAAGTCGCGCGGATGCTGCGTCAACGCATTCGCGAACGAATGCCCGCCGACCACTTCCGCACGGATCGACGCCATCAGTTCGCGCACGTATTCGCGCTCCGCCTGCTCGCTCAGCACCGACAGCGATTCGTCGAGCGGCAGCCCCGCGACGAGCAGGCTCGCGAGCTGGCGCGTGATGATCGCCTGTTCGCGCTGCGACAGCTTGCGGCCGAGCGACAGACGCCGCTGACGCGCACCGTTCAGACGTTGCGCGGCCAGTTCGACGACGAGCGGGGTGAGGCCTTGCGTGCGCAACTGGCTGCGGCCGGCGCGCGCGCTGTCGGCTTCGAGCACGCCCTTCAGCGTGCGGCCGGTGGGATCGATCGCTTCGTAGCGGAATGCCGACATGCCGGGATTCTCCTGTCACGTACGCGACCGCCCGCGATGACTTGAGACGGCAAGGCGGATCGCGTCGCCCGCGCAAGACTAAGGCGCGAACCGGCGCAAATTTGTGACCGATGTTGGGCTACCTTTTTGATCGCGGCCGATTATCTGCCGATACGATTCAACTCGCCTCACACAAAAACGATTTCAGAACACGCACCTTAATCTCCGAATCTTTAAATCACTCGCTCTTATAATGCAGATCGAATACTCGATTCAATACGTTTCGCCGATTTAAATACGCCGACGAAAACGTCGTTCAAGCGACGACGCGTGAAATGTTACGCACCATTCGACATGAAACCGACTTGGCATTGGGTTAGCGCTTTGCAGCGCGCCGACTCAGCGCAAGCGCGGTGCCCGAGCGAGCATTGCGATGATGCGTCGATGCGAATGCCCAACATCCGGGACGCCGGTCCGCAGCGAACGCAGGCGAAATAACGGCATCGCCAATTCCAGTAACGCAATGCCGTATTCGCTCAAAATGTTACGCATCATTCGTTATGAAAAATTCACACGGACATTTTCGATTTACACCTACATTTACCCGGCGGTCCACAAGTATTCCAACCGCAGTAGCAGGGGTTCCCGTTTATCTTCGTCCAAGGAAATTTCTCATGAAATCCAGCAAGCGCAAGATCTGCCAGGTCCTGGCTCTCGTCGTCGCGGGCATGGGCGCATCGGTGGCGATGGCCGCCGGCCCGGTGATTCAGGGCGGCGGCTCGTCGCTCGTCGCACCGACGATCGGCGCCGTGTCGCCGGCGTCCGGTGAAATCGGCCTGTTCGGCACGTCCGAAGGCACGTTCACGTACTACTCGGTCGGCTCGGGCGCCGGCCAGAACGCGTTCCTGAA
This sequence comes from Burkholderia sp. WP42, assembly GCF_000745665.1. Classification (NCBI taxonomy): domain Bacteria; kingdom Pseudomonadati; phylum Pseudomonadota; class Betaproteobacteria; order Burkholderiales; family Burkholderiaceae; genus Burkholderia; species Burkholderia sp. WP42. The sequence continues at coordinate 371,874 of NZ_KN050724.1, forward strand.
CAACCAGCCGACCTTCTTCGGCTCGGGCGTGACCGGCACGGTGCATTTCGCCAACAGCGATGCCGCGCTCACGACCGCTCAGGTCAGCGCGTACAACAACACGGGCCTCGGCACCAGCAACGGCCCGCTGATCCAGATCCCGTACATCGTGACGGCCATCACGGTGCCGGTCGTCAACGGCCCTGCCGTGACGAGCACGACGACGCCGCAAACGACGCCGGGTCAGGCGCACAGCGTCGCGCTGAACGACGACGACCTGTGCGGCATCTTCTCGGGCAAGCTGACGAACTGGAACCAGGTCACCAACCCGGAAACCGGCTCGGCCTATCCGCTGAACAAGGCGATCTCGGTCGTCTACCGTGCGGACGGCAGCGGCACGACCGAACTGCTGACCCGCCATCTGCACGCGGTTTGCACGACGGCCAATACCAAGACCGGCGTGTCGTTCGTCGATTCGCTGACGTTCGCGAACACGGTCGCATTCCCGTCCGGCGTGCCGGCGAACTTCGTCGCGGCGTCGGGCAGCGGCGGCGTGCGCGCTTCGCTCGCGTCGTTGTCGGCTGCCGGTACGGCCGCCGTCGCGTATCTGAGTCCGGACTACACGAACACGTTCCTCGCGTCGCAAAGCTCGGTCGTCACGTCGTCGGGCGCGCTGCAACTGCCGATCGCGAGCCTGTACAACACGGCGGCCAAGGCGTACTACGCCCCGACGTATACGAACGCCAAGACGGCGCTCGGCACGATCGCTCCGCCTTCGGGCATTGCCGCCAGCGATCCGACCAACTGGGTGCCGGTGTCGGGCTCGGCGTATACCGCATTGGCGAACCCTGCATCCGGTTATCCGGTCTCCGGCACGAGCCAGATCATCCTGAGCCAGTGCTATGCGAACGGCGCCGCGGCTACGGCGATCCACGACTTCCTCAACAACCACTACACGAACGCGAGCTACGCGTCGGTCGTGCACGGCAACGGCTTCGACACCGTTCCGTCGAGCTTCCAGACCGCGATTTCCGCGAACTTCCTGAGCAACTCGAGCGGCAACTTCCTCGACATCAACGACTCGACCATCTGCGGTTCGGGTGGCTACGCGGGCCGGTAAGCCGGATCGCTTCCGAATCGGCGCGCGGATGAAGCGCGTCGAGTGACGGACGGAGCCCCAAAGGTCGGAAGCCGACCTTTGGGGTTTTTCATTGCGGACAGCGCAGCGATTCACGCGAGCCGTGGTGAAGCGATGCATCGGGTTCGAACCGAAAGGAGAGAGCCGAGCGCCTGCGCGATACGGCGCTGCCCGATGCGGCACAGTGAGCCGATAACCGATCACTCTGGGGCCGAAGCACACGGCGTCTGCGACTGCCCCAGCGTCGATGAAATCCCGCCAAGCACTACGCGCGTCACATCGCCGATCTTGATGTCGACTTTCCGCGGCTGCCTGCGACGCCTACGCCGGTCCGGCACGTCAGGGCACGTCACGAGCCGAATCGCGACGGACCACCGGGAAGTCCCGGTGGCTCGCCGCGCTGCGCGGCCGGCGACCGACGTCACCCGTCGCCGCCCCGGCAGCGCGCGTCCCGCTGCGACGCGCGCTTCAGAACCGGTTCAGCTTCGCCAGCTCGTCCTTGCTCAGCAGCGTCTTCTGCGTCGCCCCCGGCGCGCCGAAGCCGAGCAGCGAAACCGAATTCGACGAATCGTAGCCGACCTGCTCCGGCCTGCGCCGCTTCGATCCGCCATCCGGACCGTTGTCGCCGAAGCCCTCGACCTGCACGCTGATCGTCCAGCGACGCGGCGCGACGCCCGACGCGTTGTTCTTCGCAATGTCCTGCGCGGCCTGGCTCGCGGCCGAGGCGGCCGAACTCGCGGCGGTCAACGCCCCGGTGTTCACCGCCTGCACGAGCGGGATGCCGTTCACGGTGCCCGTCACCTGGATGTTGTCCGCATTCACGACGTGCAACGCGGCAACGTTCAGGTTGCCCGCACGAATGCCGGCGTCGCCCGCATCGACGGTGCCGCGCGGCGCGATCAGATTCACCGTGCCTTTCGGCGCGCCCGGTATGCTCTGCAGCGTCGCGATGCCGGCGCCCGTTACCTGCCCGCGCGCGTCGACGGTGCAGTAATGGTTCGCGTCGCACACGTACTGCGGCGCCGGCGTGTCGGCCGCCGTTTTCGCGCCCTTGCCCGCGTTGATGTCGCCGCTCGAACTCCAGATCGTCATGTCGCCGCCCTGCTCGGTGAAGATCCGGCTCTGCGCGAGCAGTACGCTCTGGTCCGTGAAGATGTCGACGTTGCCCTTCTCGAGCGTCAGGATCCCCATCGTGCCGGGGCCGGCGACCACGCTCCCGGTGCCGTCGACGATCTGCGGCGGCGCCGTCGTGCTGCCGACGAGCGCCTGCCCGCCGGGGCCGAGGATCGTCACGTCGCCGCCCTGCTGGGTCTGGATCGTCGTGCTGCGAATGTCGAGATTGCCGGTCGCGACCTGCCGGTTCGCGCCGTTCGATCCGCCGCCCAGACTGTTCGCCGTATAGCCCAGCGAACCGGGGAACAGTGTGTTGATCGCCTGATAGCCTCGCGCATACTGGCCGCGGTACGGACTCGACGGATCGTTGTAGTCGGCCCCGACCTGCGCGAGCACGCCGAACAGCACCTTCTGCGCGAAGCGTTGCTGCACATACGACGGCAACGCCTGGAATTGCTTCCACGCTTCGGCGGCCGTCAGCCGGCCGACGTTCGCGAGCGCCGCGTCGTGGTCGGCCTGCAGCCCCGTATCGACGCGCAGCCCCGCGTCGTACTGCTCCATGAACGCGATCAACGCCGGCGTCGCGCTCGGCACGCCGGCGACCGAACTGCCCGGCGCGACGTAGGCCGCCACGAAACCGGGAACGTCGATGCCGGGGCCCACGCCGAACAGCACGTCGAGGTTCGCGCTCTGGTGCGGCAGATTCGGGTTGTTCGCGTTGCCGACCGCGTCGATGCCCGTGAACACGTGCGCGATTCCGCCTGTGTTGGCGTGCTGGTTGTAGAGCTCGGCCTGGCTCGTCAGCGGGCCGATGTTGCGGCCGGCCTGGACATCGAACCAGCCAGGGCCGCCGACCGACAGGACCGGCACCACGCCGCTGCCGTTCTGAGGCGTCGGCGTGTCGTATATGTCGCGGCCGGCAACGATCCGCGTCACGTCCGAGCCGCGCAGGTTTTGCCCCCAGAACGCGAGGTTCACGATGTCCTGTCCGGCCTGCACGAGCGACGGCTTGTCGATCGACAGCGTGAGGAGGTTGCGATAGAAGCCGTCGCCGTCGGCGGACGTGTCGGCGACGCCGTTGACGATGCTGCCGTTCACGCTGTAGATCCGCGCCGGGGTCGCGTCGTCCCCGTGCAGCGCCGTGCGCGCATGGGCGGCGAGCGTCGCGTCGGTCAGCGCCGGGATCGCGGCGACCGGCAGCGGGTTGGTCGGCGACGGCATCGTCGACGGATCGGCGTCCGACAGGCCGAATTGCGTCGCCGGCGCCGTGTCGCTGCCGACCGACAACGCCGCGGCGTTGGACAGACGCACCGACCGATCCGCGATCAGGTTCAGTTGTCCGAGCGCCGACGGAAACAGCGTACCGCCCGATTCGACGTCGATACCGCCGCTGAATGCGGTCAGATTGACGCTGGCCGGCAGCACGCCGTTCGCACCGGTCAACAGGCTGCCGATTGCGCCGAGCCGGATATCGCCGGTCGTCGACGACACGTTCACCGACGAGGTCGGCGAGTAGCCCTGGCTGTCGGCGTACTGCCCGTAGTACTGCAGGTTGATCTGGTGGGTCGGCGAATCGCCTGCCTGAGGGAACGCGCTCGCATACGACGGATCGAGCACCGCGCCGAGCTCGACACCCTGTCGGCCGGTCACGTCGAACACGCCGTCCTGGGTCGCCAGGATCGTCGATACCGCTACTGGAGCTTGCCCGGGGATCGACACCGGCACCGCGATGTCCGAGCCGATGCTGCCGCCTGCCGAGATCACGCCCGCGCCTTTCGCGACGAAGTAAGTGCCGCTCAAAATGTCGCCGTCGGCGCGTACCGACAGATTGCCGCCGCCGACGGTGACGGGCTGGCCGGTTGCGTCCTTGTACCAGGTGGTCGGCAACGACACCGCGAGATCCGAAATATTCCCGCCGGCACTGAGCGAGACATTGCCGCCGACGCTCATCACGCCCTGGTCGAAGGCGCCGAAATCGATCGAGGTCCGGGCCAGCGGAGCAACGAGTGTGTTGCCGTCGGCCGTTTTCGCGCCGGTGATCTGCATCCACTGCCACCAATACTGGTCGATCGAGTTACCGGCATTTCCGGTCACGGTTCCGTTCGCGTCGATCACCTTCTGCATGCCCTTGATGTCACGTCGCGCATGAATCGTGATGTCGCCGGCCGAATCGGGATTCACTGCCGAAGTCACCAGAACGTCCTGCAGGCCGGCGACGTTGCCATGCGCGATCGCGGTCGTCAAACCGACCGGCGGCGCGCCTGCCGCCGGCGCGCCGGCCGTATAGATCACGCCCGGAATGATCAGCGTCGACGGATCGGCGACCCGCGACGTGTCGAACAACGACACGTCGTTGCCGGCCGCCACGTCGATCGATCCCTTGCCGGTCCGGATCGTTACCGGTTCGACGAGCGTCAAGCCGTTGCTGTCCACGTAGCCCGTGTGCCCGCTCAGCACCACGTTGCCGAGGTTGGCGGAAGCCGCCGCTGCGTTCGTGGACGTCGAAGCCGGCTGCAACGCGAGCGGGTTCGCGCTCGACACATCGGCGCCGGACACGATCCGGTACGACGAGCTTTCGCCGCCGAGCAAGGTCGCGAAAGCGACCGGTAGCGGATTGTTCGCGGTCGGCACGTTCGCCGCCGCGTTGCCGGGTAGCGCGCCGATATTCACGACGCCGGTATCCGGCACCGACGAAGGCGCAATGGGCGCATAGAACACGTTGTATGCACGTACGGGCGGTGTGAACAGGCTCGGGAGCCGACGATTGAAATAGCGTGAATATGCGAGCATATAGTTCGCGTAATCGGCAAGGTAGGCACGCTGCTCCGACAACGTCGCGTTCGCGGCCAGGCCGGTCGGCGGAGTCGGTGCGGCAGGTGTGCCAAAACTCGTAACCGTCCTGGGGGTGTACCCATTCATGTAAGTGCCGGGCGCGGGGCCGCTCGTGAGGTCAGAGCCCCAATAGGCCGTCAGATAGTCGCTGTAGGTCGAATGATCGGCCAGTACCGGCGCCGGCGTAACCGACGGCCTGACCGGCAGAATGTGCCCGGTGTAAATCGATGAGGAATTCGGCGACGTCCACGCTTCGATATCCTGTTGCCACGCGCCGGTATATGACAGATATGCCGAGTAATAGCCACCGGTCTGCCCCGTCAGCGGCGATACCAGCATTGCATTCGGATCCAGCGACGTGAGGCCCGCCGTTCCCCCGTTCGTAAACGTCACGGTCACCTGCGTCGGATCGTCAAGCGACACCAACTGGTCGAATTGCTGCTTCGCGTCCGTATAAGTGCCGGTTGCCGTAGCCGGCCCCGATCCGCCCAGGATCGACGCCACCTGGCTCTGATAAAACCCGTCCGAAATGCTTGCGTACGCATCGAAATCGTTGGCCGCGCGGAACGTCAGCGTCGGCGCGATCGTCGACCGATAGCGGAAATCCGGCGTGATGCTGCCGCTGTTGTTCGGCGCGCCCGCGCCGAGGTTCCAGTTCGACAGCACCGAGATATTGCCGCCGTTGACCGCACGGCCCGGATTGGCGAGCTCGATGCCCGGCGCGACGCTGAAATTCTGCAGCGATGCAGCGGCGAACTGGCCGGCGACGCCATCCGGTCCATGCTGGACGAATGCCATTAGCGTGCCCGGCGCTGCGCCGGACGCGTCGGCGCGATACCCGTAGAACGCGACATGATCGGCGTTGGCGGCCGCGGCGGCGAAGTACGCGCCGGACAGCCCGGTGAAGCCGCTGCCGGAAATCCCGTTGCGCAATTGATCCTCGGTCACCGCCGTCGACTCTCCGGTCGCGTCGTTGACGAGCGTTCCGCCGCCCGCGCCGCCCGGCGTATAGCTGTACGTCGCCGGCGTGCTGCCCGGCACCGTGAACGTGCCCGCCAGCAGATGGCCGCTGCCGTCGTACCAGCCGGCCGGATCGACGAGGCCGTCGAAATGCTGCGAGCCGGTCGTCGCATCGGCGGTGCTCCACACCGCATACGCTTCGACCGTCGTCTTGCGCGACCCGCGCACGCGGCTTCCGTCGAGCACGACGTTGACCGTGCCGTCGCGCAGCAGCGGCGCGCGGAAATCGACCGTGCCGTCCAGCGTGCCGCCGGGCGTACCGCCGGACACGTCGATCGACGCATTCGAACCGAGCCGGATCGCGCCGGACTGCGCGGCCGACACGTTCTCATAGCCGTAGCTCGCGTTGTACGGATCGGCGACGGCCGGATCGAACGTCGCGCTCGTGCCGATCGCGACCTTGCCGCCGCGCTGGCTCGCATCGGTTGCCTTCGCGAGCAGCGAGCCCTCGATATCGACGCCGCTCTTGCCGTACAGGCTGATCTGCCCGCCCGCCTTGCCGGACGCATCGATCGTCCCCAGCACGTCGACGTTGCCGTTCGCCGCATCCGACGCGTTGCCCGCGCCGCCGTCGGCCGTCAGCGACACCGCGTGAGCGGACAGCGCATTGCCGGCCGACAGCGTCAGGTTGCCCGAGCGCGTGTGAATGTCGATCGACTGGTTCACGCCGCTCGACGCGAGCGTCTTCGCCAGCGCGTCGAGGTCGGCCGCACCGGCCGTGTCGAGCGACAGCGAGCCGCCCGCATAGCCGCTCGCCGCGCCGCCCTTGATCGTGCCGTTCAGGTTCACGACCTGCTTGGGCGCCGACAGCGTCAGGCTGCCCGCCGCGCCGCCGCCCTTCGCGCCCGAGAAATCGAGCGTCGCGCCCGGCTGCAGGTCGACCGTCCCCGCATCGGCGGTCAGCGTGATCGAACCGGCCGGCGCGTACTGCGTCACGTCGAAGAACTGCTTCGACACGCCTGCCGAACTGACCGTCGAACCGCTGCCGATCGTCAGATTGCCGGTGGTCGCCTCGAGGCTCACGTTGCCGGCCGGCGCCGCGATCGTCGCGCCGTTGTCGGCGAGCGTGGCGCCGACGAAGTGCCATGCACCGCCGACCGGCGTCTGCGGCAACGCGGCGCCCGCCGCGCCGTTCAACGTCAGCGCGCCGGCCGTCTTCACGGTCGACGCGGAACGCGTATCGGCCAGATACACGGGCGCGTTCAGCGTCACCGGCAGCGCACCGAAATCGAACGTCCCCGTGCCTTGCCCGACGATGCCGGCGCTCGCGCTCAGGTTCGCCGACGCGAATCCGCTCAGCGACTTCGTGCCGGCGCCGAAATCGATCTCCTGCGCGTTGACCGTCAGCGTGCCGCGGCCCGGCGTGACGGCGCCGTTCGGCGCGCCCGTCTCGTTGGTGAACGCGATCTGCTGCCCGTTCAGCGTCACGCGGCCGCCGTCGCTCGTGAAGGTGCCCGCGCTGAGGTCGACGTGCTTGCCGAACGTCGCATTCACGTCGCCGATGAAGCCCATCGCGCCATAGCTGCGCAACGACACGAGATCGGCGTTCGCGAACTGCGCGAGGCCCGACGGATCGATCACGAAACCGGGCAGGCCCGCCGCGGCTGCGCCGCCCGCATTCGTGAACGTGATCGCCGAGCCGTCCACCGTGATCGCTTTGGCCGACAGCAGCGCGCTCGGGTCGGCCTTCAGCGTGCCGGACGAATCGAGCAGCAGCGCCTGTCCGCCCGACAGCGTCGCGCCCGCGCCGACCGTCAACAGCCCGGCGCCGGTCGCGCCGCTGCGCGTGAGCGGCGCCATCGCGCCGTTCGATACGCGCAGCAGCGCGCCGTCGCCTGCGATCGTGATCGGTTGATCCTTGGCCGCCGGGTAGTCGCCCGCCGCCGCGATCGATGCCCCGGCGTCGACGCGCAAGCCGTTCGCCGCATTCGGATCCGTACCGCCCGCGTCGGTTCTCGTCGCGATCAGGATCTCGGGGCCCTTCAGCGACGAACCTGCGTCGTTCGACACGACCACGCTGTTCGCGATCGGCGTGATCGTCACGCCGTTCGCGGTCGCCGCACGCGTGCCGCCGATCAGCAGGCTGCCGGCATTCAGCGAATCGAGCGCATCGCTGCCGATCTGCAGATAGCCGGCCAATGCCGCGCTGCCGCTGCCGGTGATCTGGATGTCGCGCGACGCGATGTCGACCTCCGCCGGCGCGCCGAGTGCACCGGGCGCCGCGTTGAGCGTCGCGCCGAGCGCCAGCGCCTTGGTCGCGGCGAGCACGAGCTGACCGCCGTCCACCGGCAGCGGCGGCGTCACGTTGCCCTGCTTCGCGGCCTGCGCGGCGAAGAAATCGTTCGCGCCCTTCAGCGTGTACTGCGAATACTGCTGCCAGGTTGCGCCCGACTGCACGTCGAACAGCGTCGGCGTCGCGCTGCGGCCGCCGGTGACCGCGTCGGCGAAGTAGCCGGCCGTCGTCACGGTGCCGTCCGGCCGCACCTGCGTCGCGCCCGGAACGACGTTGCCGCCGGTGCCCGACACCGTCACGCGGTACGCGCCCGGCAGCGTCGCGTACTTGCCCGGCAGCAGCGTGTAGTAGCCGGGTTTCAGGCCCGGCACGCCGGACAGGTACACAGCCTTGCCGATCGCGTCGTGCAAGCCGGCCTGGCCGACATCGAGCGTCGCGGTCGTGGTCGTCGGCGTCCCGTTGCTCGCGACGCCCGGCTGCAGCGTCTGCGCGAACATCGGATCGTATGCGGCGACCGGCGACTGGACGCCCGGCACGATTGCGTAGACGTTCCCGGCGCCGGCGTTGACCGGCACCGCCGTTGCCCCGTTGCCGCTCGCATAGCTCACGTTGTATTGCGCCAGCACGTCGCGCGTGCCGCCCGTGCCCGGCACCCATTCGGCGGCCTGCAGATCGCCGCCGCCCGACAGGTCGATCGTCGCGCCCTTGCCGAGCGCGACGCGCGCGCCGTTCACGCCCACGTACTTCGCGGGCGGCGCGTTCAGGTCCCCCGCCGACGCGCCGGCGAGCGGATTGAACTGCCATTCGACGCCGTCGATCGTCGTGCCGTACGGAATGATCGACGTGCCGTTCGAGACCGACGTGACGCTGCCGTTCGCGAACGTCACCGAATCGGTCGCGACGAGCGGCAGCGTGCCGAACTGTTTCTGCGTCGCACCGCTCGCAGGATCGCCGACGCCGAACACGAGCGCGCCCGACGGCGCGCGCACGGTGCCGCCCTGCACGATGTCGGTGGCGTCGACGAGCAGCGTGCCGCCCGCCGACAGTGGCGTGCCGGACGCGCCGGTCGAGCCGAACGTGACGGTGGTCGGCGCACGCTGGCCCGTGACCGGATCGACGGGACCGACCGCATCGACGATGAAGGTGCTGCCGGTGGCCGGATACAGGCTCGCCGCATTGAACGTGACGTTGCCCGGCGTGTACAGCACGCCCGGCAGCAGCGCATTGCCCTGCTGAGACACGCTCGTCGAGCTCAGCCGGATGTCGCCGCGGCTGCTCAGGTTCGCGTGACCGAAGTTGTTGAGCTGGATCTGGTTGCGCAGATCGACGAACGACGCATTGACGTTCAGCGTCGCATCGGACAGCGTCTCGACCGGCGCGAACTGCGGCGTCGACGACGTTGCCGTCGGGCCCGCCAGCGCGACGTACGGCGCGTCGATCGTCACCTTCGTGCCGAGCGGGTGAGCCGGCGCCTGCGACAAAAGGGCGTCGAGCGCCGAACCGGCGGCGCCCGGCAGCTGCGGCGTCGCCAGCAGCGTCTGCAGCTGGTCCATGCCGATCGCGGCGATGCGCCCGCCATTGAGCGTCACCGACTCGGGCAGCGCGAGGCTCACGTTGCCCGCGAAGGCGATCGTCGGCACCGGCGCCGAAAGCGGCGACGGCGTGCTGTCGCCCAACACGAGATTCGCGATCCCCGAACCGTCGAGGCGATCCGCGGCGAACTCGATCACGCCGCTCGGCTGGCCGGCCGCGCTATCGGCCGGCGTCGGGACAGCCGCGCCCGGCGCGAACCCGGCGGGCAGCAACGTGCCGCTCTGCCGCACGACGAGCGCGGTCGCGCCGGGCGAACCGCCGTTCTGGTGCGGCAGGATCGTCAGCGTGCCGCCGCGCGCTTGCGACGCGCCGCCGTGGCCCGCCAGCTTGCCGTCCGCGAACAGCCCGTATGCGGCCGACAGCGTGATCGAGCCGGCGTCGCTCCACACCGGTTGCGACGCATAGGCGCCGTTCGCCTGCAGGCGGTCGAAGTTCGTCGACGCGCCCGAGACGTCGATCGTCGAGCCGGCTTGCGCGACCACGTAGCCGGCATCGCTCGACAGCGTCACCGAGCCGCCGGGCAACACCTTGCCGGTATGCGGCGTGACCGTCGTCGCGCCGATCCTGACCGGCGCGGCCAGCGGATCGGCCAACGCGACACCGGCCGCGTCGAGCGTCGCATCGGCGCCCAGCCACACCGAGCGGCCGGCGCTCGGCGTGAACACGATGGCTTGCCCCGGCTGCGCAAACGGGCCGCCGCCCGTATCGGCGCTCAGCGTGATCGAGCCGCCCGGCGCGACCACCGAGCCGAGCACCGTCACCTGCAGCGGCGAACCGAAGCCGATGCTCGCGCCGGCATCCGCATGGATCGACGCGCCCGACGCCAGCGTCACGGCGCCGGTCACGTCCGCATAGGACGGCGGCGGGCCATTGGGCGTGCTCTGCCAAGTCAGATAGTTGCCGCCCGTCAACACGAGGCTCGTCGGTTGCCGGTGATAGGCGTCGAGTTGCCCGATCGTCGTCAGTCCCGCCGACGCGAGGTTCGCGCCCGAACCGGTGCGCTGCAGCGCGAGCGCGTCCGGCATGCGGTTGCGTTGCGTCAGCGCGAGCGTCGCGCCCGGCGCGATGGTCGAGTCGTAGTACGCGTTCAGCACGTACTTGCCGAAGCCCTGCTGCGCGAAAAAGCTGTCGGGCAGGTACACGTCCCACGGCGAGGCGGCCGAGCGGTCGCCGCCGATCCGCAAGCCGAGCGCCTCGAGCGTCAGCGTGCCGCCGCCCGAAAAGCCTTCGCTCAGTATCGAGCCGCCCATCGCGATCGTGCCGGCGCTCGGCTGCGTGGCGGGCAGCGGCGCACCGCCGTCGAGCGTGTGACCGAACTGCCTGGTCGCGCCGGATGCCGCATAGGTCTGCAACGTGACGTTGCCGCCGCGCCCGACCGGCACGCCGTCGCGCATCAGCAGTTGCCCGTTCGCGAGCATCTCGCCGCCGCTCGACACGTCGAGCACGCTGCCCGGCTGCAGCACGATCGAGCCGGTCGCATCCACGTCGGCGCCGTTCACGCGCGTCGAGCCCTGCATCGCCGACAGCGAGATGCTGCCGCCGTCGACGAACTGGCTGTTGCCGGGCGTGGTGCCCGGCGCGGCCTGCACGTCGTTGTTCACCCACTGGCCGGCCGCGTCGAGCGCGCCGTGCGGGCCGACCACGACATTGCCGCCGCTCGTGACCGAAATCTTGCCGGACGGCGCCGAGACACGCCCCGCGATGTTCACGTCCGCGCCGATCGCCGAGCTGTCGAGCGAAACGGAGCCGCCGGGCTGCAGGTTCAGCTGCGTGCCCTGCGCGACCTCGATGCCCTTGCCGGCGTTCCTGTCGCCGGTCACGTTCAGGCTCGCGAAGCCGCCGCGATTCAGCGTCGCCACCGGCACGACCTGCGCGGCCGGCAGATTGTCCGGATCGTTCGCGGCGAGCGCCGCCGACGCGCTCGGGTCGAGCCGCGTGTCGATCGAAAAGCCCGGCATCAACGCGCCGAGCTGCGGCGCTTCGTTCTGCAGGATCACGAGGCCTGCGATGCCGTTGATCGTGAGCGACGTGCTGGCCGCGGCGTTCCACGCCATCCCGGCCAGCGCGCCGCCGGCCAGCTTCGGGTCCGCGCCGAGGTTGAACGTACCGCCCGACGGCAGGCTGTTGCCCTGCGTCTGCTTCGCGCCGCCGAACGCCTGCGCGCTGACGTCGCCGTCGAGCACCAGCGCCTGCGACGCGAACAGGTCGAGCGTGCCCGCATTGCCGCCGACGATGTAGTCGGCCTGGTACGCGGCGCCCGTCTGCAGCGGGTTGAACCACGACTTCGTCACGCCCCAGCGCGGATGGCTTTCGACGAACTGCCCGGCAATGCCGACATAGCGCTCGTACGGGCTCGCCTGCCCGATCGGCACGATCGCGCCGTTGGCGTCCACCAGCCGCGTCGTGTTCACCATCCCGCCGTCGTAATGCACGTAGCCGCCGTTCAGGTTCATCGACGAACCGGTCGCGGTCATCACCTCGTTGCCGGACAGCGTGATCGTGCCGCCGTTGGTCAGCAGTTGATCGACGGTGCGCGGAATCAGGTTCACGTAGCCGGACAGGTTCAGGATCGGGCTGCCGACCCACTGCACGCCGTCGCTGCGCGTGCCGGTCAGCGTGCTGTCGACGACCACGCCCTTCAGTCCGAACAGGAAGCTGTTGCGCAACAACGGCGAGTCGGCCAGCTCGTTCTGGCCGATCCGGTCGATGGTCAGCAGCGTCTGCGAGATCGGCGCGTGCACGTCGGCCAGCCCCGATACGTCGATCGTCGCGCCGTCGTCCACGTAGATGCGGCCCGGCACCGCGCTCTGCCCCGGCGTCGAATTCGACACGACGGACGGCACATAGGCCGTCACCGACACGTTCGAGCCCGGCGCCTCGATCAGCGAGCCGCGCTGGAACCACACCGAACCGGCCGTCATCGCGATGCCGCCCGGCGTGAAGGTCGTGCCCGGCGTCGACGTCGCCGTCTGGCCGGCGCTGTCCGCCAGCACGGTGGTCACCGATTGCGGCCCGAAGCTCAGCAGGCCCGCGCGATTGACGTTGTCGGCGCCGCCGGTCCCGCTGGAGACCAGCCCCGAGCCGGGGTACGGATTGCCGAGCGGATCGTTCGACGCATATTCGTCCGCGGTCGAGATCGTGATCGTGCCCGGCGTGTTCACGCTCGTCGTCACGCCGACCACGCCGTTCTGGGCGACGCGGCTGCCGAGCAGGTTCACGTTGCCGCGCGCGGCCTGGACGATGCCGGTGTTGGTCAGCGTGCCGGCGGGCGTGACGTCGATCGTGCCGCCGGTCTGCAGGTCGGTCTTGACGATCTGTCCGCTCAACTCCGGCAACAGCACCTGCGGATTAGCCGTCACGCCGGCGGTGTTGGGGCGCAGGCTCACGCCGACGCCCGCCGCCAGCACCACCTGTCCGGCCGTCGCGGAAATGCTGCCGGCGTTCGTCACGTTCGGCGCCGCGACCAGCACGAAGCCGCCGTCGCTCGCCGTCCCGTTGGTGTGCGTCGTGATCGACGCGCCCTGCTCGATGGTCACGTCGCCCGGCGCCTGATACGCGCCGCTCAGCAGCACCGGGCCGCCGAGCCCGAGCACCTCGTTCGGGCGGCCGATGGCGCCCGCCACGCCGCTCGAACTGCCCGATTGCGGATAGGCCAGGCCGCCCGTCTTGCCGGGCTGCACGCTCAGGAACTGCAGGTTGCTCGCGACGATGCCGTCCGCGGTCGGCACGAGCTGCTTCTTCATGTCGAGCAGGTTCAGCGACGACGCGACCAGCGAATGCACGTTGACCTGCGAGCCGGCACCGAACAGCACGCCGTTGCGGTTGATCACGTAGACGGCGCCCTGCGCGGCGATGTTGCCGAGGATCTGGCTCGGCCGGCCGCTCGGATCGTTGACGCGGTTCAGCACCGCCCAGTTGTTCGCACCGTTGGTCTGCGTGCCGCCCGACTGGTCGAAATTCAGCGTGGTCTGACGGCCGACGTTCATCGTCTCCCACGTGAGCACCGCATTCTGGCCGGTCTGCTTGACGTCGACGTTCACGTGCCCGTTCGCGTCGACGCTCTGCGTCGGCGCGTTCGCGTTGAACCACAGCACCGGATTGCTCGTGTCGGCCGTCGCGCCGGCCGCCACCTGCAGCCCGCCCGGCGCGAGCCCGTTCGGCACGCTCGACGGCAGCTTCGCCGCGGCGGCGGCCGCGTTCTGCTGCGCGGCGATCTGGGCCGCGATCGCATGCGCGGCGTAGCCGAGGTTGCGGATCGACGGCTGGCTCGCCTGCGCCGCCTGCTGCGGCGACACGCCGAGGTTCGGCATGCCCGGCACGCCGCCGGCCGCGCCGCTGCCGCCGCCTGCGGCGCGCGCGGTGGCCGCGCCGAGGTTCATGATGCCGGCCGCGTGCGCATGCGCGGACGCCGCAGCCAGCAACATCAGCGCAGCGGCGCGCACCAGCGGCCGCAGTTCCGAGTTGAGGGTCGAGCGCGACCCCGTCGCGTCAGATTGTCGTGCCGTACGTGCGCGTGCTGCCATTCGTCACCCCGAATCCTATGAAATGGCGCTCGGCGACGATCGCGCCGCCCACGACGCCGATCCGTTGCCGCGCCTGGTCGTTGCGCGTCGGCCGGAACCCGGCCGCGGGAATCCCGAGAACATACGAAGGCCCGATGGCAGCGACATGGCGGGTGTTACGGACCATTCCGGCCGCGCGCGAATGGTCCGTAGCTTTTGTCACAGTCGGCCGGCCGCGTGGGCGCGCACACGCGCGGCGAGCGCATCGGCCACGCGCTCGACCACCGCCGGCCAGTCGCCCGGCAGGCGCTGGCGGAACAGCGTCGCGTGCGGATACCACGGGCTGTCGTCGCGCTCGAGCAGCCAGCGCCAGTCGGGCACGCGCGGCAGCAGCACCCACACCGGCCGGCCGAGCGCGCCGGCCAGATGCACGACCGACGTGTCGACGGCGATCACGAGATCCAGCGCGTCGACGAGTGCGGCCGTTTCCGCGAAATCGGTCAACGCGTTCGCGAACGACAGCACGCCGCCGGCCGCGAACGCGGCGGCGTCGCGCGCGCGCACGTCGACCTGCAGGCTGACGAAGGTCGCGTCGAGCGCCATGAGCGGCGCCAGCGCCGCCAACGTCATCGACCGGTTCTCGTCGTTCGCGTGATGCGGATTGCCCGACCACGCGAGCCCGACGCGCAGGCGCCGCGACGGCGCGGCCGCGTCGAGCCGCGCGCGCCAGGCCGCGCGCCGCCGCCGGTCGGCATGCAGATACGGCACGTCGGCCGGCACCGTGTCGAGCGTCGTACGAAACGCGAACGGCAGGCTCATCATCGGGCAATGCAGGTCGAACGCCGGCGCGGGCTGCCCAGCGGCGACGACGCGGCTCACGCCGCGCAGCGTGCCGAGCAACTCGGCCAGCGCAGCCGGCGCATCGATCACGACGGTGGCCCCGCGATCGTGCGCGAGGCTCGCGTAGCGGCAGAACTGCAGCGTGTCGCCGAAGCCCTGCTCCGCGTGCAGCAGCAGCGTGCGGCCCGCGAGCGATTCGTCGCCGGTCCACTGCGGGCGGCCCGCATGACGCCGGTGCAACGTCACGTCGGCGGCGTCCCAGCGCGCCTCGTGCAGCCGCCAGCCGGTGGCGAAGTCGCCGGTCAGCAGACGGCAGAATGCGTCGGAACGGCGGGCGATGCCGTGATTCGGGTCGTGCCGGCAGGCCAGCGCGAAATCGGCGAGCGCCCCCGCGTAGTCGCCGAGCTGCTGGCGCGCGACCGCGCGCGTGCAGAGCTCCTGCGCGGTGCTGCCGGGCGCGGCGGCGGCGGCCGCGTAGCTCGCGAGCGCATCGTCGTAACGGCCGAGCAACTGCTGCGCGATCGCGCGATTGCACAGCACTTCGGCATGCGGACCGCGCGCGGCGAGCGCGCGATCGTAATCGGCAAGCGCGTCTTCACAGGCGCCCAGCGTGCGCAGCGCGCCCGCCCGATTGCGCAGCGCGTCGAAGTCGCCCGGCGCGCGCGCCAGCGCTTCGTCGTAGGCACGCACCGCTTCGTCGTGACGGCGCAGTCCGAGCAACGCGTTGCCGCGGCCGAGCCACGCGCCGACGCTGTCGCGGTCGAGCGCGAGCAGACGGTCGGCGCGCTTCAGCAATTCGTCGTGCAGATGCAGCAGATCGAGCGCGACGCAGCTGACGAACAGCAACTGGGCGTCGTCGGGCATGCGCGTCAGCACTTCGTCGATGCATGCGAGCGCGTCGGCCGGGCGGCCCAGTTCGATCAGCGCATGGCCGCATGCGTAGACGAGTTCGGCGGTCTTGCCGCGCACCACCATCGCGAGCCGGAAGCAATGCACGGCCTCGTCGCCGCGCCCCAGCGCGCGCAGTGCATGGCCGCGTTGCGCGAGCGCGTCCGCGTCGTGCGCGTCGATCTGCAGCGCGCGTTCGATGCTGATCAGCGCGTCGGCGGGACGGCCCAGCACGCGCAGCGCCTCGCCGCGCCGCACCCAGGTCGCGACGCGCCCCGGCTCGCGCAGCAGCGCGAGGTCGTATGCGCCGAGCGCTTCCGCATGCCGGCCGAGCGCAAGCAGCGCGTCGCCGCGCACCGCATGCGCGCGCGCATGGCCGGGATCGCGCGCGAGCGCCTGCGCGGCCGCGTCGAGCGCGTCGCGATGGCGGCCGATGCCGGTCAGCGCCACCGCATGGTTGGTGAAATTCCACGGCTGATCGAGCCCGAAGCGCATCGAGCGCGCGATCTGCGGCTCCGCGCGCGACGGGTCGCCGCGTTCCAGATGCACGACGCCGAGCAGGTGCAACGCCTCGACGTGATCGGGCAGCATCGCGAGCACACCTTCGTAGAGCCGCGCCGCGCCGGCGAAATCGCGCCGCGCGAGCTTCGCGCGCGCGTGTCGCAGCGCGTCGTCGACGGCCGCCCGCAGCGGCGGCGCGGGCACGGTGCTCATCGCGTCGCGCGCGCAAGCAGCGCCGGCAGCGCGGCGCGCACGCGCTCGACTACCGGCGCCCACTGGCCGCCGGCCGGTTGCCGGAACAGCGTCGCGCGCGGATACCACGGGCTGTCGTCGCGATCGAGCAGCCAGCGGAAATCGGGCGTGTGCGGCAGCAGCACGGCGAGCGGGCAGCCCAGCGCGCCGGCCAGGTGCGCAACCGACGTATCGACGCTGATCACCGCATCGAGCGCGCCGATCAGCGCGGCCGTCTCGGCGAAATCGGTCAGGTCGTCGCCCACGAAACGGATCGCGCTCGCGTCGAGCACCGCGCGATCGTCGTCGCGAATCACCTTCTGCACGCTGATCCAGTCGTAGCGATCGTCGAGCAGCGGCAGCAGGTCAGCCAGCGTCATCGAACGGTTGCGATCGTTCAGGTGCAGCGGGTTGCCGGTCCATACGAGGCCGATGCGTGCACGACCGCTGTCGCCGAGGCGCGCACGCCACCGTTCGACCCGCTCGGGATCGGCGCGCAGGTACGGCGCGCCCGCGGGAATCGACGCGAGGTTCGTGCGGAATTCGAGCGGCAGACTCAGCAGCGGGCAATGCAGGTCGAACGGCGGCAGCGGCTCGCCGCGCGCGACCAGCACGTCGACGCCGTCGAGCGTGGCGAACAGCGTCGTCAGCTCGACCGGCGCCTCCAGTACGACGCGCGCGCCGAGCGCCTTCACCAGCGGCACGTAGCGGCAGAACTGCAGCGTGTCGCCGAGCCCCTGTTCCGGATACAGCAGGATCGTGCGACCGTCGAGCGGCATGCCGCGCGTCCAGCGCGGTTGCGCGAAATCGCGCCGGCTGGCGTCGAGCTGACTGTCGCGCCAGCGCCATTCGTACTCGGCCCAGCCGGTTTCGAAATCGCCGGTCGACAGGCACAGGAAGGCGCGCGTGCAGTGTGCGGCGGCATCGTCCGGATCGATGTCGAGCACGCGCGCGTAGGCGTGCAGCGCGTCGTCGTGCCGGCGCAGCGCGCGCAACGCGTGGCCGCGATGGAAGTGCGCGAGCTTGTCGAGCGGCGCGAGCGCGATCGCGCGTGAGAGATCGTCGAGCGCATCGTCGTAACGATGCGTTTCGAGCCGCACGCGTGCGCGCGTGAACCACGCCGGCGCGCACTGCGGGTCGAGCTCGAGCGCGCGCTCGCACAGCGCGTGCGCGTCGGCGTGGCGATCGACGCGCATCAGCGCATCGGCGAAGTTGCACAGCACGACGGTGCTGAGCGGATCGGCGTCGAGCGCGCGCGCATAGCTATCGATTGCGTCCGTGTGACGTCCGAGTTGGCTCGCCGCGTTGCCGCGGGTGGCGAGCGCGCACGCGTGGCGCGGCTCGAGCGCAAGCGCGCGGTCGCAGCGCAGCAGCGCTTCGTCGTGGCGCCCAAGCTGCTCGAGCGCGATTGCGCTGTTGACGAGCGCATCGACGAAGGTCGGCTTCGTCGCGATCGCCGCGTTGAAATCCGTGAGCGCGCGCTCGGGATCGTGCAGATCGAGATGAACGACGCCGCGCAGGAACAGCACGTCGGCACTGCCGGGCGCCAGCGCGAGCGCATGGTCGTAGCTGTCGGCCGCGTCGCGATGGCGGCCGAGTTCGCGCAGCGCGAGACCGCGCGCGCGCATCGCGTCGAACGTGCGGCCCGCGAGCGCGATTGCGCGATCGCAGTCGGCCACCGCCGCAGCGTGGTGGCCGAGCGCGCGCTGCGTGTCGCTGCGCTTCACGTAGCCGTCGGCGAAGCCCGGGGTAAGTTCGAGCAGCCGGTCGTAGGCTATGCGGCCTTCGTCGTGCCGGCCAAGTTCCGCGAGCAGGCCCGCGCGCTGGAACAGTGCGCGCGCGTGCGTCGGATTGATCGCGAGCGCATCGTCGAGCCGTGCGAGTGCGTCGTGTGTGCGGCCGAGCCCAGCGAGTACCGCCGAGTAGTTCGCGAGCGCTAGCGGCGCCGGCTGGCGCTCGATCGAGCGCCGCATCAGCGGCTCGGCATCGTCGAGCCGTCCCTGCTGGAAACGCAACACGCCGAGCAGGTGCAGCGCTTCCGGATGGTCGGGATCGGCTGCGAGCAGCGCGGCGTACGCGTGCTCGGCCTGCTGCAGCGCGCCGTCGCGGTGCGCGGCGCGTGCGCGGGCGAGTAGTTGGTCGGGGGCGAGCGCTTCGGGGGCGCTGGGATTGGGTTGCCTGGCATTGGACGGGCCGGCATCGGCTCGGCTCGCATCGGGCGGGTTACCAATGGGCGCGCTGTCATCGGGCTGGCTCGCACCGGGCCGGCTGCCATTGGACCGGCCGGCATCGGCTCGCCTGGCATCGGGCGGGTTACCAAAGGGCGCGCTGTCGTCGGGCCAGCTCGCATCGGTCCGGCTGCCACTGGACGGGCCGGCATCGGCTCGCCTGGCATCGGGCTGGTTACCAATGGGCGCGCTGTCGTCGGGCGAGCTCGCATCGGACCGGTTGCCATTGGACCGGCCGGCATCGGCTCGCCTGGCATCTGGCTGATGACCAACCGACGCGCTGCCATCGTGCTGACTGCCATCGGCCGATCGCGGCGCGGCCGGCGCGCTCGCGCGTGGCGCTCGTTCCAGGTTCGAGGACCTCGCGCGGCCGTCGAGCGCGTCGTCGTCGCGGCGCAGTGGCGGCAATGCATTGCCGCCACCCGCCAGCGCATGCACCTGATCCGGATCGGACGCCAGCACGCGCTCCCAGCGGGCAAGCGCTTCGTCCGCGCGACCGAGCCGTTCGAGCACGGCCGCGCTGTCGCGCAGCACGTCGAGCCGCGCCGGGTCGGCCGCGATCGCATCGTTGAACGCGGCGAGCGCTTCGTTGTCGCGGCCAAGATCGGCCAGTGCGCGGCCGCGCTCGGCCTCGATCGCGGCCACGCCCGGCCGCAGCGCGTGCGCGCGCTCGAAGCAGTGCAGCGCGTCGACGGATCGCTGCAGCTCGCGCAGCACGAGCCCGCGGTTGAACCACGATTCGCACGATTGCGGGTCGACCATCAGCGCGCGCTCGTAGGTGTCGAGCGCTTCGTCGAAGCGGCCGAGCGCCCGCAGCGCACCGCCGCGATTGCACAGCGCATCGAGCACGAGCGGCGACAGCGCCAGCGCGCGATCGAACGACGCAAGCGCGTCGTCGTAGCGCCGCAGCCCGAGCAGCGTGTTGCCGCGGCGCACGAGCGTCTGCACGTCGTCGGGCGATGCCCGCAGCGCCGCCGCGAAATGGTCGAGCGCCTCGTCGACGCGTCCCTCCTCGCCTACCAGCGCGCCGAGATCCGACAACGCGCGTGCGCTCGCGTCGAGCGCGATCGAGCGGCGCAGCAGCGCTTCGGCCTGATCGGCCGCACCGCGCTGGAACTGCAGCACGCCGTACAGGTGCAGCGCCTGCGGATGATCGGGTTCGTTCGCGAGCACGGCGAGATAGTCGCGTGCCGCATCGTCGAAGCGCCCGGCGCCGTGCCATTGCTGCGCGCGGCCGAGGAGCGCCGCCGCTTGCCATTGCCCGGACGCACCGTTCGCCGGCGCGCCCGCGTGTGGATCATGCCGGTGCTCGACCGTCACGTTCGCCCCCTTCCCGTTTGCCGATGCCGGCGACGGGCCGAAGCGGCCGGTCGCGGCGGTCATGTTCGGCACGAGACTAACGGACGCCCGATAACAGCCGTATGACGAAAGTTACGGACCATTTTTGCCGGGTCACGCAGCGCTCGGTCGGCTGCGGCCGACCGCGGCCGTGCCGGCGCCGCAGGGCGTTGCCGCCGCCGTCACTGACCGATCGCGATCGTCCTCACGTATTCGACCGGCGGCGCGCCGATCGTCACGGCGAAGCGCACACCGCGCGGCAGCGGCATCCCGAGCGACGTCGAATTGCTGATGCCGTGCTGCGCGAGAAACTGCGCGTAGGCTTGCTCGATCGCGGCCTGGCTGGTCGTCCAGCCGCCGGGGGCGATCCACACCGCGAGCTGCATCGCGCGTGCATCGCTGCTGACGACGACCTGCGCGAAATCGTCCATGTGCCGCAGCGCCGCGTCCACCTCGGCGAGCGTGGCGAGCGGCTGCGACGCGCTGCGCACGAGTGCGCGCCCGTTCAGCCGGTAGCGCACGACCTGCACGTGCGTCGGCCCGCTGCCGACGCCGAGACGGCGCACCATCACGAGCTCGTTCGGCCGGATGCGCAGCGGCGGCCCGAACACCTCGTCGGCCGTCACGAGGTTCATCAGGTCGAACTGCAGCTGGGAGAAGTAGCGGCCGAGCAGACGCGTTTGCGCCAGATTCGACGCGATGTCGTCGCGGCCGCGAATCGTCGCATCGAGGCCGCGCCACGACAGCAGAGCGATCACCGCGAGCAGCGCGATCGCGACCAGCATCTCGATCAGCGTGAAGCCGCGCGCATGGAGGCGCGCGGGCCGATCAGCGCCGTGCTTCATTCTGGATCACCGTCACGACTTCGGCGAGCACGGTGCCGCTCGATGCCGACGGATAAACGCTGACCGTCACGCGCCGCACGAGCGGGCTCGGCAGCGTGGCGACGGACTGTCGGCAGACGAACCGGTAACGGCCTTGCGGGCATGCGAACGTCT
Organism: Burkholderia sp. WP42; assembly: GCF_000745665.1. Taxonomy (NCBI): domain Bacteria; kingdom Pseudomonadati; phylum Pseudomonadota; class Betaproteobacteria; order Burkholderiales; family Burkholderiaceae; genus Burkholderia; species Burkholderia sp. WP42. The sequence goes on from NZ_KN050724.1 coordinate 393,308, forward strand.
GCGTGCCGGCGTCCGGCCAGCTCGACGCGATGCGCAGTTCGCCGAGCGCGTTGTCTGCGCTCCAGAGCGCGAGCAGCCGCATGCGGGTCGTGTCGGTATCCGCGGCGAGCGCGCCGATCGCGCGCATCACGGCGCCGAGCGCCACCGCGACGATCGCCAGCGCGATCAGCACCTCGATCAAGGTGAAGCCCCGTCGCGATGCCCGAGCAGCGCGGAAAGTGTCGGTTCTGTCATCGCACATGAGCTGCGTTCGAGTCGGTGAGTCGCCGCCGCGCGGCGTGCGCCGGGCACGCGACGCGTCGCGCAGCGTCGCCATGGCGGACGCCACCCGTGCACGTTAAGCGGAGCGTATGGCACGGACGTGTCGAAAGGTACGGATCATTTTGGGCGGCGCACGTGCCAGGATCACGCCGGTAAGTGACGCGAATGCGTGACGGGGAGCGCAGCAAAGTGGGGAAAGCGGCACGTATGGCAGATGCGTGGCGAAAGCTACGAATCATTTCGGGCGACGCATGCCCCGGCACCACGTCGTTGCATGACGCGATGCGTCGCGAGGAACTGAGGAAATTCGAAGGGTCCGGATCGTTTCGGTCGGACCGCGGGCGGCCTGAGGCACGCGTGCGCGTGACGCAATGCGTGGCAGCGAATGGAGGAAATCGGCGACGAGCACCGCGTATTGCAGCGGTGTATCGAAGCGTGCGGATTATTTGGCTCGATTGGCGCGCGGCCCGAGGTCACGCCGGTGTCTGGCGCGATGCGGGGTAGAGAGCTAAGAAAATCGGAAAGGCAGAAAGAAAGGAGACGACGAACGGACGCCTGCCCGCATACCGCCCGATGCGGCAGCGTCAGCGGCTCACGTCGTCACGGCGTCGTCATACTCGGCGCGCGCCCGCTCGCCGGCGGCATACGCGTCGGCTTCGCGGCGGTAGCCCTCGGTGCTGAACGCGACGACTTTCACGCCCACGCCGGACGTCCGCTTCACCGTCAGCGCCCATTGCCATCCGCCGTCTTGTTCGAAGACGTGCAGCGAGGGTTCGAGGGATGAGTCCAGTACGATCACGGATTGTGCTCCTGCCCTGCGCGTCGCATCGGCGCCGCCGGGCATGTCGAAAAATTGCGCCGAGTGCCGACGCGATCCTGCCATTCGCCAGTCTAGTCAAAGAATGTTGCGACGCACCATCAGGGCTTACACTTGCCTATCGGAACCGGCCAGTCGATCGAAACTGTTCGCAAGTCAAGCGGCACGGGCCTCGCAGGCCGCCCTCCGCGGCGCGCCAGCGCGCCGTGCGTCAACGTGCCACATCGACGACCAGCCAATGGCGACATACGTAATCGGGGCGCGCCAGATGTGCCCGAACGCAGCGACTGTACTCCGGCACGAGCCTCCGGCTGCTACTGCGCGGTCGGCGTCACGAACCGGAACGTGAGATTGACGCGCTCGCCCTGCACGGCCGGCGCCTTCGGCACGCGGTGCAGCCATTCGGCCTGCGTGCGCCCGCGCATCACCAGCAGGCTGCCGTGCGTGAGCCGGTACGCATGCGTGACGCCGCTCGCGCGATGACGCAGGTCGAACACGCGCATCGCGCCGAGACTCACCGACGCGATGACAGGCGCGTCGCCCAGCTCGCGCTCGTTGTCCGCATGCCAGCCGAGGCTGTCCTGGCCGTTGCGGTAACGATTGAGCAGCACGCTGTTGAAGGGCGCGCGGCTGGTCTCCTCGACCGCGCGCTTCAGCTCGAGCACGGCCGGCGTCCACGGCGCCGGCACGTTGCGGATCCCCGAATAAACGTAGACGGCATCGTGCTCGCCCTGCCACGCGGTCAGCCGCGGCAGCGGAATGCGGCCGCGCGGCGTGCGGATCGTGTCCTGTCGCCACGCGACCTCGTCGATTAGCGCGGCCAGCAGGCGGTCGGCATCGGCCGGGGCGAGCCAGTCCGGATACCAGTCCACCTCGGGAGCCGGCGTATCGGCGAAAAGATCGGGCGTCGACATGGCGGGATCAGACAGAGAGCGAAGGACGGGAGCGAATCATCCATGCATGGTAGCCAACGCCGCCTCGCGCCGCCATGCGCGATCGTCGCGGTGCCCATGTCAAGCGTGCGGCCGCGTCGCCATGCAGACCGGTGAGCCCTGCCGAACATCCCGATCCGCACGAGCTGCGTCGTTGGCGCCAGGCATGCCGAACCGGCACGTATGCTCGCGCACATCCCACACCTCCATCCGGACGACATCGCCCCTGACGCACGCCACGCTCTAGCTCCCGCGCGTCAGACGGATCAACGTGATCTCGGACGGCACGCCGAAGCGATTCGGCGGCCCCCAGTAGCCGGTGCCGCGGCTGGTGTAGAGCCACATCGCGCCGATCCGGTTCAGCCCGCCGATCACGGGCTGCTGCAGGCGCACGAACGGCGGCCACGGCAGAAACTGGCCGCCGTGCGTATGGCCGGACAACTGCACGGTGAAACCGGCGCGGCTCGCCGCTTGCGCGCTGCGCGGCTGGTGCGCGAGCAGGATCCTGGTGGCGACGTCGGGCGGCGCGCCCGCGAGCGCCTGTTCGGGATCGCTGCGATGCCCGGGATCGAAGCCGCCCGCCGTGAAATCGGTGACGCCCGCGAGCACCGCGCGTGCGCCGTCGCGCTCGATCAGCACGTGCTCGTTGAGCAGCACCGTCAGGCCGATCCGCCGGAACTCGTCGATCCAAGCATGCGCGCCGGCGTAGTACTCGTGATTGCCGGTGACGAGAAAGCTGCCGTGCCGCGAGCGCATGCTGCCGAGCGGCGCCGTATGCTCGCGCAGCCGCTCGACCGAGCCGTCGACCACGTCGCCGGTCACGACGACCAGATCCGCATCGAGCGCGTTGACCACGCGCACGATCCGCTCGATGAACGGCCGCTTGATGGTCGGCCCGACGTGAATGTCCGACAGTTGCACGATCGTCAGCCCGTCGAGCGCAGCCGGCAACTCGTCGACGGGAATCGACACGCGCTTGACCGCCGCGGTGCGCCGCGCGCCCACGAAACCGATCGCGCTGACCAGTACCGCGGCTGCCAACACTGCGAGCGCCGTAGCGGACGCCGCATCGCTCCACGCGCCGGGATGCACGAATTGCCGCCAGGCGACCACGCCGAGCAGCACCAGTTCGCGCAGCAAGGTCAGCACCAGCAGCGACGAGAAGAAGCCCATCGCGAGCGCGCCGGTCCAGCCGAACAACGTGGCGGCCCAGCCCTCGTCGAAGCGGCGCGAGAACATGCCGACCGGAATCAGCACGACGAAGCTCGCGAGCACAAGCGCCGCTACGGTTCGCGCGAGCGGCGACGTGAACGCGTCGGGGATGATCCGCATCCCGACATACAGATGCAACAGCACGCCGATTGCAATGAATCGGACAAAGAAACTTCGCATGGAATGCTCGTCCTGATCGGGATATCGATTGCGCGCCGCGCGCCGGACGTGAACATGACGTCGGCTCACGTTGTGTCCGGCGTCGCGCGCCCTATGTCCGATGGTACACAGATACCGGGCGGCACGACGGGACGCGCGTCGGGCGTACCTGAGCGGGCGGCGGCGGCCGCGCTCATGACGGAGACGATCGACGCGGCGCAATGAGCATTACCGCATGCGGCGGCCGTCCGCCGACGCTGCCGACGCGATTGACGTACGCGCGAGCCGCCCACTAGAATGCCGCCCATCCCTCCTTCAGGAACCATCGTGGACAGTTGCAGCCCTTCGCTGCGTGCGCCGCTCGCCGCCTGAACGCCTGTCCCACGCAGCCATCCTGCCGCGACTCGCGTTCCGCGAGTCCGCACGCTTCCCGTTTCACACTGAATGACGCATTCGCGCGGTACAGTACCGCGCGATGACGGCCATCGCATCGCGCTCGCCCAGCGCCGCCGCGATGCGGGCCGGCAAGCGCGCTTTACACGGCAGGACCAACATGACGCTCGATTTCGCACTCCGTCTTTTCACCGCGTTCGCCTGCGGCGTCGCGATCGGCCTCGAACGCCAGATGCGCCAACGCACGGCCGGCCTGCGCACGATCACGCTGGTGGCGAGCGGCGCCTGCCTGTTCGTGACGCTCGGCGTGCTGACCGGCAACGGCGTGGCCGGCGTCACGCAGATCGCCGCGTACGTCGTGTCCGGCGTCGGCTTTCTCGGCGGCGGCGTGATCATGCGCGACAAGGGCTCGATCCAGGGCATCAACACGGCCGCGACGCTGTGGTGCTCGGCCGCCGTCGGTGTACTCGCCGGCGCCGGCCACTTCGTACCCGCGCTGGCCGGCACGGGCGTGGTGCTGCTCGCCAACACGGTGCTGCGCGGCGTCAGTCAGGCGATCAACGCAACGCCGGTGTCGAATGCCGATCTGGTGCGCGAATACCGGATCACCGTGATCTGCCTGGCCGCCGACGAAGTGCACATCCGCACGCTGCTGTCGAACGCGATGTACGCGAAGCCGCTGTCGTTCCAGAGCCTGACGAGCGAGGACGTGCCCGAGCAGCCGGACCGGCTGAAGGTCACCGCGACGCTGAAGCTGCATCCGAAAGATCAGCAGAAACTCGAGCAGATCGCGAGCCGGATCAGTATGGAGAAGAGCATTTCAAGCGTGAGCTGGACCGCGAAGGAGGCGGAGCCGATGATGGAGTGAGCGGCGGCCGCCCGATGCGCGCGTGCATGCGGGCATGCAGGCGGCCGCGGTGCCGCGTCAGGGCGTGTCGATGAGGCCGGCAGCGATCGCCTTGACCACCGCCTGAACCTTGTTGGTCGCCGCGAGCTTCTCGAGGATGTTGTTCACGTGGAAGTTCACCGTGCGCTCCGAGATGCTGAGGATCTGGCCGATTTCGCACGCGGTCTTGCCTTCGGCCGTCCAGCACAGCACTTCGCGCTCGCGCGCGGTCAGCGTGACGCCCGCCGCGGGCGACAGCTTCGGCAGCATGAAGCGGCTCATCAGCGAGTGCGACAGGTTCGCGAGCCAGTTGGTCTGCAGCGTCAGCATGTTGATCTCGGCGGGCGTGAGGCGGTCCGCGTGACGCGAGATACTCAGCAGCCCGAACGCTCCGCGCGCGGCCCAGCTCGACTGCGCGACGCCCACGGCCAGCCCGAAGTCGCGCGCGTCCTCCCACAACGGACACGGGTCGATCCGGTCGACGTCCGGCCACACGATCATGTTGGTGCTCAATGCGCCTTCGCGCACCGTCGAGTCGATTTCGATGTAGTTGCGCGCCTGATAGTGCGCCATCCAGCCGTCCGGATAGGTATCGAAGATCGCGACCGCCGGCTTCGATACGGGCAGCGGCACGCGAATGCCGTAACAGCAATATTCGAAGCCGAGCCGTTTAGAATAGGCGGCGATCCGCTGGAAGAGCTGCTGCTCGTCTTCCGCGGCGCTGAATTGTTGGTAGGCATCCTGCCAGCGCAGTTCCATTCTTTCTCCGACAACGTCACGCTGTCATACCTGTCAGGTGCCAGCACCGGTTGGGGGCTGATACATTCCGCGCATGACTTCACCTTTGTTGCACCCGGTCCGCAGTCCGTCTCCGGACGGCTACGTGCGCCTGTCCGCAAGCGCATTGGCCGCGCTCGCGCTCAACCATGTCGCGAGCGGTCTCGATGCCTCGCTGCTCGACGAATTGCGCGAAGGCGGCATCGACGCGCGCCTGGCCGGCTATACCGAATGGCACCGCCCGGCGAGCGTCGGTGTCGCATACCTGACGGTCGGGTGGGACTGGTATCTCGACCGCGCGACGAGCACCTTCGTGATCGCATACGGCGACGTCCGCAGCAACATCATGGCCGTCGACGCGACGGGCGCCGATCTCGGCATGTTCCGCACCGCGGCCGCGCTCGCCACCCGGCTCACGGATCTCGACTGGGCCGCCGCGGTCGCTGCATCGGTACTGGGTCGCAACGACGCCTATCATGCCGGTCCCACGCTCCAGTGACAACCGTCCCGGCTTTCCTCTGACTTTTCCGCAAGACTGGCGCTCTTTATAAGCAAAAGCCGCCCGTATTTCAATCCCGCCGATCAAGAAACCGTTACCACCGGTCGAATGATACCGGTAAGCCGCCACCCTGTAAGAGTTACCAGTTACAGCCTCCTCGGGCCGCGCGATGTAATGCGTGCATCCCAAAGTACCGATCCGAGGACACCATGCGGACCTTCGTTCACGAGGAAGGGCGGCTGCCAAGCGAGCTTGCAGCGGAACTGGGGCGCTATCGGCGCCGTGTGTTCATCGAGCAACTCGGCTGGGCACTTCCGTCTGCAAACGAGCGTTTCGAGCACGATCAGTTCGACCGTGACGATACGGTCTACGTGTTCGCGCGGGACGCCGGCGGCGACGTGTGCGGCTGTGCGCGCCTGTTGCCGACCACGCGTCCGTATCTGCTGGAGTCGCTGTTCGCCGATCTCATCGCCGAAGACGTCGCCCTGCCGCAATCGGCGGCCGTCTGGGAGCTGTCGCGGTTCGCGGCCACCGGCGACGAAGGCGGCGCGGGCAATGCCGACTGGGCCGTGCGGCCGATGCTGGCAGCCGTCGTCGAATGTGCTGCGCAGCTCGGCGCGCGGCAGCTGATCGGCGTGACGTTCGCGAGCATGGAGCGGCTGTTCCGCCGGATCGGCGTGCACGCGCACCGCGCCGGACCGCCGAAACAGGTGGATGGCCGTCTGGTAGTCGCATGTTGGATCGATATCGACCCGCAAACGTTTGCGGCACTTGGAATCACGCCGGGGCGGGCTGCCCGGCAAGCCATCGCCGCCTGAGCCGGAACGCGCGTAGTCCGGCCGGACGGAAATTGTAACGAAGGAGAATCAGTGTGGATCAGTCTCAGGTCTTTCGCGCGATGATGCCCGGATTGACGGGTGCTGCCGGCGCCGGCATCACGCTCGCGTACCCGTTGTTCCCGCGCACGCTGCCGCTCGTGCGGCTCGATCGGCGCGGGCTTGTGTTCCGCGCGAGCGGCGCCGCGCCGCTCGTCTGCGGGCTGCCGCGCCCCGCCACGCTGCTGGTTGCGGACGAGCCGCTCTGCTCGCTGCGCCTCGTGATTCGCGACGTCTGTGCTGCAGGCGACGGCCGGCACGACCTGACGATGCAGCCGTCCGGCGCCGCCGGCGACGAACTGCTATGGCACGCGTTGCGCGAGCGCGAACCGTACCGTCGGATTCGCGAGCCGCTCGCGCCGATCGACCGCGCCATCGACACCGCGATCGCGCCGGGCGGCGACGGGCAGGTGACGGATGCCGCGCAACGGCCATCGCGCACGGCGGCGTTCCGCCTGAGCAGCCACAGCGACGCCCTCTTCTTCGCCGACTGGCTCGAATATCACTTCGACGAGTTGCATGCGCTGGCGCAGGAGCGCGGCCCGCAACTGCACCTCAATCAGTTGCAGCGGCAGGTGGCAGACGACGAGGTCGGCGTACGGTTCGTCTATGACGTCAATGGGCATGCGACCCGGCACGCACTGACCGATTGCGCGCGAGAAGCTTGCGCCTGGATCGAGACGGAAATGCGCGACAAGTACGCGGTGCCGGTCGCGCAGGAGCGGTTCGGCGGATTCTCGGGGAACGTTGCGTTGCACAATTACAACTAGGGCTTGCCAGGCCTCGGGTTTTCCCTTAAAGTTCGAACTGTCTCCTCCATGTCTCCAAGCATGGATTCAGCCCGCTCAAGTAGCGGGCTTTTTCTTGTCTGCGATATTTTGATGGGGACGGATGAGGGGATGCAGTCCGGCTGCCCGCGGCGTGGCGGTTTTGAAGCTTCGCAAAGCGATGAGAGTCGGGCGTGCGACGCTTCAACCGTCCCGCGTGCGTTCAATCCGTCTGGCCTGCCGGCGTCACGACCTTCTCGCCGCGAGCGCGCATCGCTGCGCGTTGCGCCTTCGGATCGAGCGGCGGCCACGGCGCGCCGGCCGCGACGATCTTGCGACGAATCCCCTCGATACGCGTACGCGCCGACGAATCCGCGGTCGTATGGTTCTTCAATTCGTTCTGCAGCACCCACCCGTACGACACCCCGAGCTGGCTGGCAGTCTTCGGATCGGCGCCGTGCGCGAGCAGGTAGTCGACGACGTCCCACTGCTGAATCATCGTCGCCTCGAAGAGTGCGGTCTTTCCGAGCGAGTCGCGCGCATTCACGTTCGCCTTGTGCTCGACCAGCAGCTTCAGCTGGGGCAGCAGCCGGTTCTCTGCAACCGCGAAGATCATCGGCGTGTCGCCGTTGTACAGCCAATTGGGATCGAGTCCGCTGTTCAACAACACGCGCAGAAGGTTGGGCGTATCGGCCCGCAATGCGACATCGACCACCGATCCACCGCTGCTGCCAACCGGGGCCTTCGGATCCGCACCGCTCTTCACGAGCACCGAAATGATCTGGTACCGCGGATTAGACGCATCGTTCTTGACCGGAACGATTTCCTGCACTGCGTACGACAGCAGCGTCGTGTTCTTCGCGCCGGACGCATTCAGATCGGTCTTCGGCGCGAGTTGCTGAACCCGCCCGAGATCGCCGTCATGAATGGCCTGAGCCAACGTGAGTTGCTACCCCGAAAAGAAATCTTCCGGTGCGTAACGTTTGAAGCCGGTTATGTTCGTCCCTTGGGCTTGAATGGGCCACCAGAGCGGTGAGGTCACTCCAACGAGTGCGACAATCGCGCCGGCGGTTATCGCTTTCTTGTATCGCATCAGTGAGATGAGTTCATCTGTGAAACCAGGCCGAACTGATCCGTCGCGACCTGCTGGTTGATCCCGTTCGTCACGTCACCCATCAAGTGACGGCCAACAGTCGTGATGCTCTGACCATCGAGCGTGACGGGAGTACCGACCGCTTTCGGCATGAGTTGCGCGGTACCGTCACTGATCGGTCCGAGCCGCCCTTCCTGAAGCCCGGTCAATATGTCACCGTCGACGCGATAGGCCGTGATGTTGGTCGATTTAACCGTCTCGCCGTACTGCGCCACCGTTTCAGGATTCATTGTCCTCGAAGTAATGCCGGGCTTGTTATTCAAAGGTAGAACATCACACCTAGCCAAATCTCACGCCGCTCCAAAGGACGATCAGTCACCTTCTGGCCTCAATACCGCCCTGCCACACAACCAGCCGAAGCGTGCTGCGTGCTGCCGACCGGCACCTTCGCGACACCAATCAATGCGCCGATGATGGTCCATTCCAGAATCGTCTTTTCGTGGTCTTGCCTCGAATCCCCGTAAACGAAAAAACCGCCCGAAGGCGGCAAAATGAATCTCATGCAGAAACGCAGAGCGTTACTGGCGCATTCGGCTCCGTTGCGCAGTTAAAGCCCAGTTGTGAAGCGCATCAAGCCCAAGCACGATTCCGCTCCTCAGCGGCCGTGCGAGCGGTTTCTCGACGGCTACATGCACCATCAATGCAAACGCGATGGCCGCCGCGATAACGCTCCAAAACAGCACGTCGCTATTCGCCGTTGCGTCGGTCAAGTTGAATAGCATGTAACCGACGTTCTGATGAATCAGGTAAAGCGGATAGCTAACTGCACCGAACCAGGCCCATCGCGAACCGTGAAGGATCGGCGTTCGACGAAGCGCGAGCCCGAGCAGCACCACGAAAAAAGACGTCATCACGATACCGATGACCACCGGGCTCAGGTCCAATCGAAAGTGTTCGCTAAAGGATGGCAGCAACTGGAATTCGTGATACAGCGATAGTGCCCACGAGGCACACAGCAGCACGACGCGTGAGCGCGATAGCCCGTGCGCCCGAATGAGAAAGCACGCCGCGCCAGCGATGAAGAAGCCAGCGTAATCCGTCACCAGGAAAGTCTTGAGCTTGATGAACGGGAATATCTCCACGAGCACCGTGCCGATCAACCATACAAAGAGCCATCGCTCTGAACGGCCAATTTGGCCGACGATGATCAGAATCGCGACCAATCTGTAGAACCGCAGTTCTGCACCGAGCGACCAATATGCGCCGTCGATCGGATCGGCCCCAAACCCGCCGCCGAGCGTCAGCATGTTGACGATGTATTGGGGCCATGTCGCCGTAAACCTGTTCCCGCCAACTGCGAGCGTCACGAAGAAAGTGACCGTGCAACAAACCCAAAACGCCGGCAGCAGACGAGCCGCACGGGACGCAATGAATTTTTTGATGCTCGCATCGCCGGCCGTCATGAGGATTACGAACCCGCTGATCATGAAAAACAGATGCACGCCGAGGAAACCGTACCGAGAAATCGGCTCCAGCGGCGGATAATGCATGATGGTCAGGTCGTCGGCTGCATGGCCCCGAAATGCAAAGTGAAAAAACACTACGGCAAGTGCGGCGACGAACCGAAGCAGGTCAAGTTCGGGAATTCGAGAAAGCTTCACGATCTACAATTTTTTGATTTGTTGGTTCCGGCTCCTCGGAGCCAGTCGATCGTGTTACTCGTTCTCTTCGAAGTAATGCCCGAACTTGACCTGCTTGGTCCGGATATACCGTTCGTTTTCCTCGCGCATCGGCACCGCGAGCGCCACGCGTTCGCAGACAGGAATCCCGTGCTTCACGAGCGTATCGAACTTCTTCGGGTTGTTGCTCATCAACCGCACCGACGTCACGCCCAGGATACGCAGGATCGCCGCGGCCGAATCGTATTCCCGTGCATCGTCGGGCAGGCCGAGGTCGAGATTCGCCTCGACGGTATCGCGCCCCTGCTCCTGCAGCGCATAAGCGCGGATCTTGTTGCTCAGGCCGATACCGCGCCCTTCGTGACCCCGCAGATACAGCAGCACGCCACGATCCTCCGCGGCGATGTAGCGCAGCGCGAGATCGAGCTGCTCGCCGCAATCGCAGCGATACGAGCCAAACACGTCGCCGGTCAGACACTCGGAATGCAGACGCGTCAGTACCGACTGCGCGCCGCCGACGTCACCCATCACGAGCGCGAGATGTTCGGCATCGCTGCCCGATACGCGGAATGCATACGACGTGAACGTACCGTAGCGCGTGGGCAGCGTCGCGGTGGCGACGAGCGTGACGCACTCGTCGGCCTGGCCATTGCCCGGCACGGGCGATTGGGGACGCGAAGACATCATGAATTCAGTGGAAACGATCAGGAATGTAGGAGTTGTGTGGATAGTGCGTGACCGGAGTTTACCGCTAATCTGGAAACGTCACGCGACTGCCGCAGCGGGCGCCGCTATACTGAGCCCGTCGGGTGTCGCGCATCACGCCCTGCCTTCCCTGCATCGTCACGCACACGGAGAAGCATATGAGCACGACTGTCGCGCAGATTCTCAAAGCCAAACCGGATTCCGGCCGCACCATCTACACCGTCACCAAAGCCGATTTCGTCTACGACGCCGTCAAGCTGATGGCCGAAAAAGGAATCGGTGCGCTGCTGGTGATGGAGGGCGACGAAATCGCGGGAATCGTCACCGAGCGCGACTACGCGCGCAAGGTCGTATTGCAGGACCGGTCGTCAAAGGCCACCCGCGTCGACGAAATCATGACGTCCAAGGTGCGCTACGTCGAACCATCGCAATCCAGCGACGAGTGTATGGCGCTGATGACCGAACACCGTATGCGCCACCTGCCGGTACTCGACGGCGGCAAGCTCATCGGGCTGATCTCGATCGGCGACCTCGTCAAGAGTGTGATCGCCGATCAGCAGTTCACGATCAGCCAGCTCGAACACTATATCCACGGCACACCGGCGATCACGTCCGCCTGACCAACCTCAGCAAAAAAGGCCCAAACGCACGAGCGTCTGGGCTGGAAAGCCGCCGGAATGCGGCGACGGAGGTTCTGCTCTGCTGACAAGGACGCGCGCCTCGCGCGCGCCTCGTCGGTCACATGCTGTGCTCGGGCAGACCCGGAATCGTTCAGTTGCCGAAGTAGACGGAGTTCACCGGATTCGGCGCTTCATGCGTGCTACGACGGCCCGACTGGCCGGCGCCGGTCGCGACGGCGCCGTAGCCGCTGGTATCGGCCTGCGCGAGCACCGGCTGGTTCGGCTGGATCCGTTGCTCGGCCGCCTCGATGTTCTGCGGGTATTGCGCGTCGCTCGCGAGCGGCTTGTAGCCGTTCTGCTCGAGCTGCACGAGCTCGGCGCGAACCTGTGCGCGGGTCAAGCCTTGCTCGGACTGTGCAAACGAGGCAATCGGCGCGGCAAGAACGGATGCAGCGATCGCTGCGTAGATGATCGACTTCATGATGGACCTCCGAAATGTGTTCTGTTTTGACGTCGCTTTCGGTGGGACTTGTCCGAAGCGATGGATCAAGTGTAGGCCGCGCCGAACCAAGGGGAAACCCTTGGTTTGAACATACAGCGTTGCGTTTCTGGAAAAAATCGGCGGTCGACGCGCATCGAGATCCCGGCCACTTCGATCATTTCGGAAACAATAGCTGTCGAATTGCCGACAGCAGAACCATCAGTTCAAAGGTTGTGTTGTAGAATCGTAAGGTTTTTCGTCCGTCTATTTCCCGCCATCATGTACGCGCCCGCGCTGCTGTTCGTTTCGCCATCCGGCCCGGCCGGCGTGCGTGCGCGCGCCGGCCATCCGACACGACCCAGCGTTCGACGCACGGCCCAGACGCCGCTCGCCCTCGCCCGGCGTCTGATCTGACAGCTCGGCCTCCTTCCGGAGCCAGTTCAGACAGGCTCCGGGCGATCCTCATAGGCACGCCACGCCTGCCCCATGCCGATCATTTGGAGATCCACCATGAAACCTCGCCTTTATCAGTTGACCGAACTCGACGTGGCTCGTCTCGAAAAGCACGCCGAGCACAACCCGCGCTTCCAGACGATGCTCGACACGCTGCTTGAGCGTGCCGACATCGTGCAGCCAAACGCCGTCAAAGCGAACGTCGTCACGATGAATTCACAGATCACGCTGCTGGATGAAACGTCGCAGGAGCAAACCACCTGGACAATCGTTTATCCGGATGCCGCCAATCTCGAACTCGGGCGCCTGAACGTGTTCTCGCCGGTCGGCATGGCGCTGCTCGGTACGCAACGTGGCCAGTCGGTGAAAGTGATGCAGCCGAGCGGTATTGAAAAATTGATGAAGGTCGCCGCGATCGTGTTCCAGCCGGAAGCCAACGGCGAATACACGCGCTGACGATGCGCTGAGGCCCGTGCCGACCGCCGGCACATCCTGACGCACCAACGCAAAAAGCGAGGCTCGCCGCCTCGCTTTTTTGCTCCGACGCTTCGCAATGTCGTGATCGCTTCCGGTACACCCATCTCGTACGCGAAAAAAAAGGCGCCCGAAGGCGCCTTTTTCGATGCTGCGAAGCTGGTTACCCAGCCGTCACGCTTAGAAGCGGTGACGCAGACCAACCGTTGCTGCGGTTTGGTTCATCGACGAGCTCGACGGCGTGGTCAGGTCGCCGTTGTAGATCGATGCGTTCAGACCGCTGCCACGCTGATACACAGCCTGTGCGTAGACATCCGTGCGCTTCGACAGCGAGTAGTCTGCTTGCACGCCAACTTGGTGGAAGTGGGCGCTGTTCAGGCCATCAACCGTGTTCGACAGGCGAACGTTCGTGTACGTGTAAGCAACACCCAGACCCAGAGCCGGCGTCAGGTTGTACTTTGCGTTGACTTCGTAGTTGTCTGCGCGGACCGATTGGCCAGCAACTGCGGTGTTGTCCACACGCGATTGCGTCCAAGCTGCGCCGACTTGTGCCGGGCCGAATGCGTAGCCAGCAGCTGCACCGTACGTGCGGACACGGCCTTGCGAAGCGATGTTCGTCGCGCCGTTGCCGTTGGTACCGTCACCCAGGTTTGCTTGCGAGTACGCGCCACCCAGCTTCAGGCCTTGGAACTGGTACGACAGGCCGCCGCTGTAAGCACGGTTGTTGCCGAAGTTTTGGTTGTTCGAGAACGAGTACGTGCCGCCGAATTGCAGGCCAGCGTAGTTAGCGCTCGTGAACTTCACCGAGTTGTTCAGTGCGACGTCGCCGTTCGTGCTCAGGCGGTCAACGTTACCCGGGTGCGCGAAGTACGTACCACCCCAGGTGCCCGTTGCGGTCAGCGGTGCCAGGTAGTCCTGGACGGAGTCGTACTGACGGCCCAGCGTGACGGTGCCGTATTGGCTCGACAGACCGACGAACGCTTGACGGTTGAACATGCCGCCGTTGTTCGACAGCTTGCCGTTACCGATGCCGAAGCCGCTTTCCAACGTGAAGATTGCCTTCAGGCCGCCACCGAGGTCTTCCGAACCACGCAGGCCGAAGCGGCTTTGGTCAACGCCCGAGCCCATCGACCACAGCGACTTGCTTGCAACGTTGCTTTGGTAGGTGATGCCAGCGTCCAGCACGCCGTACAGCGTGACGCTGCTTTGCGCGTGAGCAACGGTAGCGAACGATGCTGCAGCTGCTGCAACGATCAGAGTCTTGTTCATTCGTGGAGCTCCCTTCTAAAAAGAGGCAGGTCTCGCGACCTTGTTCATAAACGGTCTGCAACCGCCCGGAAACGCCATCGGTCCTGCTGGCTGCGCCCGGAGAGTTGCCCGTTTGGGAACCGTGAGTTTAGGGGTGTACCCTAGGGCAGCGATCCGCAAATAAAGAAATAACCTTTTCCTGAACTAGAAATAATCAAATCAGGGGCACTTCATAAGTATTTGTTTTAAAGGATTTTTTTGACCTCTTGACGACTTCTTTTTGAAGCCTTTCATCCCATCATTCTTTCGTGTCATCGTCTTGACGGTTGCATAGAAACAACAAACGGAATCCGTGGATACACCCAAAAACGGTAATTTTTACCCATTCGGATCTCAAATATTGGGGTTGCGGGGGCTAAACACTCAACCATCGAACGGTAAACACTCCGAGACGGCCTCGAGCGGGGCAATCAGCATGGCGAAGTCCTCAAACGAAACCCGCATCGGCCATGGGCCGCGGTCCGCAGGAGGCGGTGACATGCGGTAACAGCCTTAACGGCCACCGTAACCCGAGGACCGAAGCTGCGCGCTAAGGTAAGGCCCACTTCTGTTGCATATAAAGAGGACCCGCAAATGAATCGACGCTCGTGGCTGCGCACCATCGGACTGACCGCGGCCGTGGCCGGCATCGGCGGCTGGCTGCCTGGCGCATCGGCGCAACCCGCGCCGCCGGGCTATCGCCCTCCGCCCCGGCCCGGCCCCGATCACGGGCCCGGCGACCGGCCTTACGCCGATCGCCCGCGCTTCGCGCCGCCGACGCCGCGACACGATCGCCGGCCGCCGCCGCCTCAGCCGCATGGCTACGTCTGGACCGACGGGTATTGGCGCTGGCAGCGCGGCCAATACATCTGGGTGTCGGGCCGCTGGGTCGCGCGCCGCCCGGGACATCGCTGGGTGCCTGGCTATTGGAGACGCCAGGGGCCGGGCTGGGTCTACGTCGAAGGTGGCTGGCGATAGGCGTCGGCGCGGTCGGCGGACGCAACGCCGAAAGCGATACCGCGCGGTGCTGCTCGCGGCACCCGGCGACCAGCGACCAGCGACCGCCCACCGCCAACGCAAACCTCCCGCTCAAACCGACGCCGCGCGCCCGCCTCCATAGCCGACGTAGCCGTTGCGCCGTTCGAGTTCCGCGTCGAAATGCACGGCATGCACAAGCGCCTCGGACTCCGTCATCGGTTCCTCTTCCCCCTTCGCGACCACCTCACTCGCGATCCCGTTTCCGACCACGTTGGTAACCGAGCGCCCCATGTCGAGAAACGTGTCGACACCGAGGATCAATACCCGATCGCGGCTCCGGCCGGACGGCGCGGATCGTTGACGCCATAGAGATAGCCGACGC
This sequence comes from Burkholderia sp. WP42, assembly GCF_000745665.1. NCBI lineage: Bacteria > Pseudomonadati > Pseudomonadota > Betaproteobacteria > Burkholderiales > Burkholderiaceae > Burkholderia > Burkholderia sp. WP42. The sequence goes on from NZ_KN050724.1 coordinate 409,038, forward strand.
GCACGTTGCCCGACACCGACGCGTCGTTGCCCGAGCTCTGGCGGCTCGCCACCTCGGTGCCCGGCAGGCCCAGCAGGATCAGCTCGGCGGCGCCCCACGGCGTCTGCTCGACCATCTTGTAGCCCATCTTGCGCAGGATCGACAGCGTGTCGGGCGACAGGCCGCGGGTTTCGTAATAGACCTCGTCGGGCAGCCACTGATGGTGAATGCGCGGCGCGCCGACCGCATCCTGCGGCGTCATCCCGTAGTCGATCACGTTGAGCACGGTCTGCAGCGTGATCGTGATGATCCGGGAGCCGCCCGGCGAGCCGACCACCATGAACACCTTGCCGTCCTTCTTCACGATCGTCGGCGCCATCGACGACAGCGGACGCTTGCCCGGCGCGATCGAGTTGCGCGTACCCTGCACGAGCCCGAACAGGTTCTGCGCGCCGACCTTGACGGTGAAGTCGTCCATCTCGTCGTTCAGGAAGAAGCCGGTGCCCGGCGCGATCACGACCGCGCCGAAGCGGCCGTTGACGGTGTACGTCGTCGACACCGCGTTGCCGTCGCGATCGACGATCGAATAGTGGGTCGTCTCCGGCTTCTCGTGCACGCCGATACCGGGCTGCACGTCGACCGACGCCGTCGCCGCGTCGTCGCTGATCTGCTTGCGGATCTCGGCCGCATACTGCTTGCTGGTCAGCTTCGCGACGGGATTGTCGATGAAGTTCGGGTCGCCCAGCAGCGTGTTGCGATCCTCGTATGCGTGGCGCATCGCCTCGGTCATGTAATGGACGACGGCCGCCGATTGGTAGCCCATCTTGCGCAGGTCGTAGCCTTCGAGCACGTTCAGCGTCTCGCACATCGTCACGCCGCCCGAACTCGGCGGCGGCGCCGACACGAACTCGTAGCCGCGATACGTGCAGGTCAGCGGCGCGATGTCCTGCGCGCGATACGACGCGAAGTCGGCCGCCGTGATCACGCCGCCGCCGCTCGTCGACGCGGCTTCGACGAGCTTCGGAATCTCGCCGTGATAGAACGCGTCCGGGCCCCGCTCCGCGATGCGCTCGAGCGTGCGCGCGAGGTCCTTCTGCACCAGGCGGTCGCCCGGTTGCAGCGGCGTGCCGTCCGCGCGCAGGAAGATGCGCGCGGCCTCCGGGTCCTTCCTGAAGCGCTCGATCGTCGTGTCGAGGATGTCGGTATCGCCGCGCGTCAGCACGAAGCCGTCGCGCGCGAGCCGGATCGCCGGCTCCATCACCTGCCTGCGCGTGAGCTTGCCGTACTTGCGCTGCGCGAGGTCGAGGCCGGCGACCGTGCCCGGCACGCCGACCGCCCGATAGCCGTACAGGCTCTGGTTCGGAATCACGTTGCCGTTCGCGTCGAGGTACATGTTCGCCGACGCCGCGGCCGGCGCCGTCTCGCGGAAATTGATGAAGCGGTCGCGGCCGTCTGCTAGATGCACAGTCATGAAACCGCCGCCGCCGATGTTGCCGCAGCACGGATTGGTCACCGCCTGCGCGTAGCCGACCGCCACGGCCGCGTCCACCGCGTTGCCGCCGGCCTTCAGGATGTCGACGCCGATCTGCGACGCGAAATGCTGCGACGACACGACCATGCCGTGGGTGGCTTCCACCGCGGGCTCCGAAGCCGCGAACGCGCATGCGCCGACGGCCGACAACAAGGTGAGTACGACGAGCCGTCTCATGACGAAATCCTCCACACGATTGACCGGCGATGCCGGGATGCGCGATGCGCCGGGCGGCCGGCCGATCCGGCTCCGGTCGAATGTAATGAACGATACATTTCAGCAAGGCTGCGATCATAGCATCGGCATTTTTCCGTCAAAAACTAGGGGACTTACCGTGCTTTCTGCGTGAAACCCGCGCGCGAGATCGGAGAATGTTTGATTCGTTACACGATCGGCGGAGCGGCGCGTCGCCTGGATGCTTGCGTCGGAACGGCCGGGCCGCCCGCCTCGCGCGGCGCCCATCGGCTACCATGCACGCTCGCCGGCAGACGCAGCTCTGCCGTTCGTCGTTCAGCACGAGCCAGCCGGGGTGCCCATGGGGACAAGCATCAGGGCGTTGCTGCTATCGCAGATGGATAGCTTCACGCCGTCGGAACAGAAGGTGGCGCATGCGCTGCTGGATCGCTACCCGAGCCTCGGGCTCGGGCCGATCGCGAGCTTCGCGAAGCAAGCCGAAGTGAGCGACCCGACCGTGTTTCGCTTCGTCGTCAGGATCGGCTTTCCGAATTACTCGTCGTTTCAGCAGGCGCTGCACGACGAGATCGACGCGGCGATGAACTCGCCGCTCGCGCGCATGGACGCGTTTCATTCGCAAACCGGCATGCGCGACAGTCATGCGGCCATCTTCGAGCGGCTGTCGCAATCGCTCGCGACGACGATCGACGGGCTCGACGCGGCCGCGTTCGACGCCGCGGTGGCGCTGCTCGCGGCGCCGGAGGTGCGCGTGTTCTGCGGCGGCGGCCGTTATACGGCGCCGCTCGCCTCGCTGTTCTCGTTCACGCTCGCGTATGCGCGGCCGCACGTGCACTACGTCGAGCCGAACGTGAACGTCGCGTCGGTGTCGCTGGCCGACATGGAGCCCGGCGACGTGCTCGTGATCTTCGACTTTCGCCGCTATCAGAAGGACAGCGTCCGGTTCGCGCAGGCTGCGCACGCGCTCGGCGTGCGCGTGCTGCTGATCACCGACGAATGGCGCTCGCCGATCAGCGCGTTCGCCGAAATCGTGCTGCGGATTCTCGGGCGGCCGTTCGCGATGTTGCAGACCAACGTGCCCGCGCTCGCGCTCGCCGAGGCGCTCGTGATCGGCGTCACGAACCGGCTGCCGGAACTCGCGCGGCAGCGCATGGAGAAGATCGAGCGGCTCGGTACGGGCGGCGGCGCGCAGGATGCCGACCGGTGGGACCTGCCGGAGTGAGCGGCGCGGCGCGCCGCATCGGTCGCCGCGCATCAGCGGCGATGAAGCGTCAGCTCTCGACGTCCTCGAGGCTGAACACCTCCGTCTTGTCGTTGTACGAAAACACTTCCCCGTAACGCCCCCAGTCGATCACCGCGTCGAGCGTTTCCTCGGCCGTGTCGTCCGGCAGAAAATCCTCCAGCTCCTGCTCGAAGCGCACGCGCGGCGCGCGATGGCCCGGCCGTTCGTTCAGCACCTTCTTGATCCGCGCGGCGAGCGGCACGTGCTTGAGCAGATGATCGGCGAACATCAGCTTGCGTTCCTGCGTGCCGAACTCGGCGAACACGCGGCCCGGCGGCGTCAGGAACACGTCGCCTTCGCGCACGTCGGCAAAGCCCAGGTACTGCAGCACTTCGGCGATCGGGAACAGATCGTCGATCTCCAGATGCAGCGTGCGCGCGATTTCGGGCATGTCGGCGCGGCCGTGGTACGGCGCCATCGCGAGCGTTTCGATCAGACCGGCCATCAGGTTGGTCGACACCTGCGGCAACCAGCTGCCGAGTTCGAGCCCCTTCTTGGTCGCCTCGCCGGTCTGGCGCGCGGTCATCTTCGCGTAGATATCGTCGACCAGCTTGCGAAACTCAGGATCGAGCCGGTTGCGCGGATGCTTGAACGGCACCTTGATCTCCGCGATCACGCGCCCCGGATTCGACGACAGCACCAGAATCCGGTCGCACATGAACACCGCTTCCTCGATGTTGTGCGTGACGATCAGCACCGACTTGATCGGCATGCGGCCTTGCGTCCACAGGTCGAGCAGGTCGGTACGCAGCGTCTCGGCCGTCAGCACGTCGAGCGCGGAGAACGGCTCGTCCATCAGCAGGATGGTCGGATCGACGACGAGCGCGCGCGCGAAGCCGACGCGCTGACGCATGCCGCCCGACAGCTCGCGCGGGTACGCGTTTTCGAAGCCGTCCAGGCCGATCAGGTCGATCGCGGCCAGCGCGCGCTCGCGGCGCTCGCGCGCGCCCACGCCGAGCGCCTCGAGGCCGGCTTCGACGTTCTGCAGCACGGTCAGCCACGGGAACAGCGCGAAGGTCTGGAACACCATCGCGACGCCCTCGGCCGGGCCGGTCAGCGGCTTGCCGAGATAGGTCACTTCGCCGCCGGTCGGCTCGATCAGCCCGGCGATGATCCGCAGCAACGTGGACTTGCCCGAGCCGGAACGGCCGAGCAGCCCGACGATTTCGCCTTCGCGCAGCGACAGGTTCGCGTCGTCGAGCACGAGCAATTCGCCCTGCGTCTTGTTGAAGCCGCGGCTCACGTGGTCGACGCGCAGGATTTCGGCGCCGGGCCGCGGCGGCTGAAGCGGCTGGGACGTCTGGACGGGGGCGTTGATTACGGTGGGGTTTTGCATCGCGCTTACTCTCAATCGAGACGGAGCCGGGATTCCGCATAGGCGTACATCGGACGCCACAGCAGACGGTTGAACAGCGTAACGAACAGCGACATCACCGCGATGCCCAGGATGATCTTCGGGAAGTCGCCGGCCGCGGTGGTCTGCGCGATATAGGAGCCGAGGCCGTGCGCGACGACCTTCGTGTCGCCCCACTGCACGAATTCGGACACGATGCTCGCGTTCCACGCGCCGCCCGACGCCGTGATCGCGCCCGTCACGTAGTACGGAAAGATGCCAGGCAGCATCGCCTGACGCCACCACTGCCAGCCGCGGATGCGGAAGTTCTTGGTCGCTTCCTTGTAGTCGTTCGGATAGGACATCGCGCCCGCGATCACGTTGAACAGGATGTACCACTGCGTGCCAAGCACGATCAGCGGCGACAGCCAGATGTCCGCGTTCAGGTGGAAGTGGACGATCACGATCACGAACACCGGGAACAGCAGGTTGGCCGGGAACGCAGCGAGGAACTGCGCGAGCGGCTGGATCTTCTCGGCGAGCTTCGGGCACAGCCCGATCAGCACGCCGAGCGGCACCCACACCACCGATGCGATCGCGATCAACACCAGCACGCGCAGCAGCGTGATGAGCCCGAGCACGAGCACGTGGCCGACCTCGGCCAGCGTGACGCCGGTCGCCACGAAGCCGACGACGCGCCACGCGACATACAGCGTCAACGCGATCACGACGGCGGCCCACACGAGGTCGCCGACGCGCGACGACCGGCGCGACGACTTGCCGCGCGACCGCGCGAGCGTCACCGACGGCGCGCGCAGCGGAATGCGCGCCGCCTGCGACAGCAGCCAGCCGGCCGGCACCAGCAGCTGATGGATCAGGTGCGTGCGGCGCATCATGTCGAGCAGCCAGGATTGCGGCGCGTCGCCCGACGCGGTGTTCTCCATCCGGAACTTGTCGGCCCACGCAACGAGCGGCCGGAACAGCAACTGGTCGTATGCGAGGATCACGACCGACATCGCGACGATCACCCAGCCGACCGCGGCGAGATTCTTGTCGGCGATCGCCTGCGCGAGATACGCGCCGATGCCCGGCAGCGTGATCGTGCGGTTGCCGACGGTGATCGCCTCCGACGCGACGACGAAGAACCAGCCGCCCGACATCGACATCATCATGTTCCAGATCAGGCCCGGCATCGAGAACGGCGCTTCGAGCTTCCAGAAGCGCTGCCACGGCGTGAGGTGGAAGCCGCGCGACACCTCGCTCAGATCGCGCGGCACCGTGCGCAGCGACTGGTAGAAGCTGAACGTCATGTTCCACGCCTGGCTCGTGAAGATCGCGAAGATCGCGGCGAGCTCCGCGCCGAGCACGCGGCCCGGAAACAGCGCGAGAAAGAACGTGACCGTAAACGAGATATAGCCGAGCACCGGCACCGACTGCAGGATGTCGAGGATCGGAATCAGCACCATGCCCGCACGGCGGCTCTTCGCGGCGAGCGTGCCGTAGCCGAGCGTGAACACGAGCGACGCGACCATCGCGGCGAGCATCCGCAGCGTGGTGCGCAACGCGTATTCGGGCAGGTTCGACGGATCGAGCGAGATCTTCTGCGTCTGCAGCGTCGCGATCGGCGCCATCGTTTCGTGGAAGCCGACGATCGCCATCGCGAGGATGCCGATGATCAGCGGAAACGCGACCGCGTCCCAGCGGTTGGGCAGCACGCGCCACGCGGACGCATTGGCGGTGCGATTCGGATCGAAGAAGCGGATATCCATCGGTAGCGTGTGGGTGAAATTGAAAATCGATGGGAGCGGCCGCGCGCGCAGCCGATGGCCGCGTCAGCGTGCGTGGCCCCAGGCAGGCCGTCGGCAGACGCCAACGGCGGACGCGCGGCAGCGAGCCGCGGCGCGGGGTTCCGTTGCCGCGAGGTTCGGCATCATGGGCTCCGGAGTGACGATTCGGTGTCGCAGGCTATCGGGCCGGCATGACGCAAATGTGACGTGTCACTTACAGGACATTGACATGCAACACATTGCCGGTCGCGGAACCGGTCGCAAACGTTGGCGCAGCGCGACAGCTTTCGCTTCGCATTGAACGTCGCAGACAGAAGCCACGTGGCGCTCGCCAGTGCGCGCACGATCCGCCCGTCGAAGTGGCCGGCCGGCATGCATTCGGCGTATCGCGATCGCAGGTCCGCTTCGATGCCGATGACGGCAGCAGGAAGCACTTCGATGCGAAGCCGCCTCGCGCCATCGGCGAAACGCGCATCCGCCACTCAAATGCGCTCGCCCCCTTCGTACGCCGCGGCATCGGGCAACGCACCGCGCAGCGCAGGCGCCGCCGGCCATCGCCTACACTGCTTCCATCCGGCCGGCGCCCGCCGGCCGTCACCGACCGCGAGGCGAACGATGACGGTGAGTCAACCCGCACACCCGAAACTGCCCGGCCAGGTCGTGCTCGTGCTGCAAGGCGGCGGCGCACTGGGTGCGTACCAGCTCGGCGTGTTCGAAGCGATGAACGCGTCGGGCATCCAGCCCGACTGGGTCATCGGCACGTCGATCGGCGCGATCAACGCGGCGCTGATCGCCGGCAACGCGCCGGCGCAGCGCGCGCAGCGGATCGCACAGTTCTGGCGTCACGTGACCGAACGCCCCGCGGTGAACGTGCCGGGCCTGCCGACGACCTGGAACAAGATCGGCGCCGAGTTCGCGGTGATCGGCGCGGGGCTGCCCGGATTTTTTCGGCCGAACCCTGCCGCGTGGCTCGGGCCGCTCGCGCACGTCGGCGTCGAGCACGCGTCGTACTACGTGGCCGAGCCGCTGCGCGACACGCTCGCTTCGCTGATCGACGTCGAGCTGCTGAATGCGGGCCGGCCGCGCGTCACCGTCGGCGCGGTCAACGCGTGCACCGGCGCGATGCGCTATTTCGATTCCCGCGAGCGCCGGCTCGGCCTCGACCACGTGATGAGCTCCGGCGCGCTGCCGCCCGCGTTCCCGGCCGTGCGCGTCGACGGCGCGCCGTACTGGGACGGCGGCATCTATTCGAATACGCCGGTCGAGGTCGTGCTGGACGATGCGCCGCGCCGCAGCTCGATCATCTTCTCGGTGCAGATGTGGAATCCGGTCGGCCCCGAGCCGCAGAGCATCTGGCAGGTGTCGGAGCGGCAGAAGGACATCCAGTATGCGAGCCGCACCGACGGCAACATCGCGCGGCAGCAGCAGATTCACCGGCTGCGTCACGTGATCAACGAACTGGTGATGCGCGTGCCGGAGCCGGAGCGCGCGTCGGCGGACGTGCAGGCGCTCGCCGCATGGGGCTGTCAGACCACGATGCGCGTCATCAAGCTCGCGGCGCCGCGACTCGACGGCGACGATCAGTGGAAGGACATCGATTTCACGCCGGACGGGATTGCCGCGCGCCGCCAGGCCGGTTTCGACGCGACGATGCAGGCGATCGCCGCGCGGCCGTGGGAACGGCCGATGGATCCGACCGAGGGCTTGAGCGTGTGGAGCCCGGAAGAAAACCGGATCGGCGAACGGCACAACTGACGCGCGCCGCGCGGCGGCGTCGCGTGGTGCCGCCCGCGGCGCGCGCTCGCGCGGCCGCTCAGAGCGCGCGCACGATGCCGCCGTCGACGCGCAGGTTCTGCCCGGTGATGTAGCCGGCGCCTTCGGACAACAGGAACGTCACCGTCTGCGCGATCTCGTCGGTCCTGCCGAACCGGCCGACCGGGATGCGCGCGACGATCTCGGGCGTCTCCGGCCAGCTGTCGATGAAGCCGGGCAGCACCGAATTGACGCGAATGTTGTCCTTCGCGTAACGCTCCGCGTACAGCCGCGTGAACGCACTGAGCGCCGCCCGCAGCGCCGACGACACGGGCATCGGCTGCTCGGGCGCATCGGCCGCGAAGCTCGAGATGTTGACCACGGCGCCGCCGCCCTGCTGCAGGAACACCGGCGTGACGCGACGCAGCACGCGTACGACGTTGAGCACGATCAGGTCGAGCCCTTCGTGCCATTTGGCGTCGTCGATCGCGAGCAGATCGCCCTTCGGCGGATGCCCGGTGTTGTTGACGACCGCGTCGATGCGGCCGTATTTCGCGAGCGTGCCGCTCACGAAGCGCTCGATGTCCGCGTCGTCGGTGACGGAGCCCGCGATGCCGAAACCGCCGAGTTCCGTCGCAAGCTCGACCGCGCTGCCGGACGGCGACATCAGCGCGACGCGATAGCCGTGGTTCGCGAGGTCGCGCGCGATCGCCGCACCCATGCCCTTGCCCGCCGCCGTGATCAACGCCACTTTTTCTACAGTCATGCCGTTCTCCAGAATGGTCGGCGCAACGCTACCGACGTGTGCAAAAGCGCCACTCTAGGCCTCTATAATCGGCCTGTCGAACGATCATTTCTGCATTTACCCTGTAGGTTTTCTACTGCATGAAGGCGCTGTCCAATGCCCGTCGGTTTCCGCCGCTGAATGCGCTGCGCGCGTTCGAGGCCGCCGCGCGCCACCTGAATTTTCGCCTCGCCGCCGATGAACTCGGCGTCACCCAGGGCGCCGTCGCGCAGCAGGTCCGGCATCTGGAGGACGCGGTGCAAGTACAGTTGTTCCGGCGCTTGCCGCGAGGGCTCGCGCTGACGCGCGACGGGCTCGAGTATTTCTCGTCGGTCCAGCGCGCGCTGCAGCTGATCGCCGACGCGACGCAAGCGCTCGGCCAGCGGCCGGCGGCGCTCACGGTCAGCACGACGCCGTCGTTCGCGTCGAAATGGCTGATTCCGCGGCTGGCCGACTTCGGCCGGCAGCATCCCGACATTGAAGTGCGCGTCGTCGCGGACGAGCGGCTCGCATCGTTCCGGGCCGATGGCGTCGATATCGCGATTCGGCTCGGCAAGCCGCCGTTTCCCGCCGGGCTGACCGCGCAGTTACTGTCGCCGCTCGACGTGTTCGCCGTCGCCAGCCCCAAATTGCTCGACGGCGCGCCGCCGATCCGCTCGATCGACGATCTGTCGACGCACGTGCTGTTGCACGACGCGCACGATCTGTGGCCCGAATTCGTCGACAAGCTCGGCGGACGAGGCCGCGTGGACGCGACCAAGGGCCCGCGCTTCAGTCAGTCGCTGCTCGCGATCGACGCCGCGATCGCCGGCCAGGGCATCGCCTTGACGAGCGAGCCGCTCGTCGAGCGCGATATCGCCGAAGGCCGGCTGCGGCGCGTATTCGATTTTTCGTTTCCGATGTCGCTCGGCTTTTACGTCGTCTTTCCGAATGCGAATGCGCAGTCCGATACGCTCGAAGCCATGCGGCGGTGGCTGTTTGCGCAGTATGCGGCTGCGTGAGCGATGCGGGACGCGCCGTCGATGTGTGCGCACAAAAGTGTCCGTACCTCGACTCCTTGCCAGTACGGTCTTCGGGTGTCCCGCCGCGTTGCCGGAAATCGTAGAAAGTCTGTACTCGAGTCGGAAACGCGACCGCGTTGCAGTCGAAGGCACACAAGACTCCACACTCGGCAATGGCGACGGAGGGTTTGGACGAGACATTAAACGGGGACGCACTGAGGGACAGTAGCTACGCGTCTTTGTGAAACCGTCTCTATGGAAACACTGATCAATAGACGATCACGCGAGGTTGTCGGTGACGCAGGCGTGGCATGGCTGCATGCCGAAGCGAAGCATCGCCCGTTCGGGGAAGTTTGACCCGCACCGAATTTTGTGGAGGCTCGGATTCTTGAGAGAATCGAGCCATGAACAAGAAGGCAACCAAGTTTTCCCCGGAAGTCCGGGAGCGCGCAGTGCGTCTGGTACGTGAGCAGCGTAGCGAACATCCGTCGATGTGGGCGGCGGTCGAATCGATTGCGCCGATGATCGGCTGTACGCCGCAGACGCTGCTGGATTGGGTCAAGCGCGAGGAGATCGATCGTGGGGAACGTGATGGCGTGAGCACGGCCGAGCGTGAACGCATCAAGGCCCTGGAGCGTGAGGTCAAGGAACTGCGCCG